>JAPLDU010000040.1 GCA_026391255.1 Bacteroidia bacterium
CATCACTTCATCACTCCATCACTTCATCACTCATCACTTCATCAATCATCACTTCATCAATCATCACTCATATTAAAAGTGTTTCTTGATTACTGATATCAATAAAGCCCGGTTAACTGGTTTTGAAATATAATCGCTGCATCCCGCCTTTATTGCATTTTCTCCGTCTTCTGCCAGTCCAAAGGCTGTTTGTGCAATGATTACAACACTTTTGTTGAACTGGCGGATTTGTCTGGTGGCTTCATAACCATCCATTTCGGGCATCTGAATATCCATCAGCACCAGGTCAATGTCAGGGGTATTACGGCAAGTTTCAATTGCTTCAATCCCTGTTCTGACGAAAATAACCTCTGAACTAATCTTTTTAATCACTATTGAAATGAAAAATGCCGAGGATTCGTCGTCTTCTGCAATCAATATTTTAAGGTTCTTTGTCAGATTCTTTGCACCATCAGCGGGAACAACATTTGTAATGAGATATTTATCGGGTTTTGTGTTGTAAGGAATAGTAAAATAAAACTCGGAGCCTTTTCCAGGTTCGCTTTCCATCCAGATTTTGCCGCCCAGCATTTCCACGTATGCTTTTGAGATAGATAATCCCAATCCGGCCCCCTGTGAAGCTCTTCTATCATCAATATCGGCCTGAATAAAACGTTCGAAAACAGCTTCCTGTCTGTCTTTAGGAATTCCTATTCCAGTATCTTTTACAAAAAATTCAAGATAATTATCTTTTTTTTCATACCCAAATTCAATGGATCCTGTATTGGTAAACTTGATGGCATTTTTTACAAGGTTGGCAAGAACGGCATAAATCTTCTCCCTGTCTGTGTTTATAGTAACATCAATAACCGGTCTGGGATTTCTACATATAAGCTGCAATCCTTTTTGTTCAACCTCCGGTTTGAAGAAGCTGTAAATGTATTCGATCTGTTCACTGACATTTGTCTCTGAAATGGAAACATCCATGAGTCCCGATTCAACTTTAGAGATGCTTATGATGTCGTTGATGATATTGAGCATACGAGCGCCGCTTTTTTCAATAATGCGGATATACTCCTGCTGCCTTTCACCTGACAGATCCGGTTGTTTCAACAGTTCGGCAAAGCCCAGTATGCCATTCATAGGCGTTCGAATTTCGTGACTCATATTTGCAAGAAATGCAGATTTTAAGCGGTTGGATTCTTCAGCTTTCTCCTTGGCTGAGATTAATTCTTCCTGTGTCCGTTTACGTTCGGTGATATCACGTATGACGACCAATGTTCCATTCTGCATTCCATACTGGAAAATTGACCCGTTCAACTCTCCGAAAAACTGTGAACCGTCTCTCCGTTTCATCAGCAATTCGAGATTTTTCACCATTTCTCCCATTTCCACTGATCTGCGAAACGCTTCAAATGCTTTGGGTATGTATGACTCATTGAGGAATTCAATGAAATTGTGGTTGCACATTTCTTCTGGTTCAAACTGGAAGAGTGAAACAGAGGCGGGTGAGGCATAAGTAATGATTCCCTGTTCATCAGTAATAGCAATCAGGTCGCTGGTTCTCTCTGTCATTGAGCGGAACTTATCCTCGCTTTCAATCAGCGCATTTTCCGTTTGTTTGCGGTCAGTGATGTCCTGAATAGTACCTATCATCGAAATGACATTGCCTTCAGGGTCGAAACCATCCTGGCCCAAGCCATGCACCCACCTGACGGCACCATCGGACCTGCGGACAATTCTGTATTGATAATTAAAGGGCTTGTGCTTTGATATGACCTCTTCCTTTAAGTACCGGTCCATCAATTCCCTGTCATCCGGATGGACAATATCCAGCCAACCCTGAACACTTCTTATATAGTCCTGGTCAATGCCAAAAATCTGGTCCATAACCTCTGATGATTCCCATAAACCTGTTTTGAAATCAGTTTTATAAGAGCCGATAAATGCTGCACTTTGCGATTCTCTGAAGAAATACTCACTATCCCGAAGTTTCTGCTCTGCCTGTATTCGTTCGGTGATGTCCCTCAGAGCCCCGTCTATATGATCCGGATTGCCATCAGCATCGTAAATTAAACGTGCATTAATCGATACGTATTTTTTTTCGCCGGCTTTGGTCCTCAGCCTTAATTCATAATCTCTGACTTCACCATTTTTCATCAATTCATCAATCAAATAACTCCTGTCATAGGCATCAAAATAAATATTGACTACGGGCTTGCCAATTAAATCGTCCCTGCTGAATTCGGTGAAATTATTTATGGACGGGCTTACATCGCGAACGATCCCCGTGAGATCGGTCTGATAAAATACATCCTGTACGTTATCAAATATGTTACGGTATTTTTCCTCGCTTTCACGCAGTGCCTTTTCAGTCTTCCTGAGCTCTGTAATATCCTCGGAAATCCCCAGCAGATATTCCGGTTCTCCCTTTGCATTCAGGATCGGTACTTTTTTAGTGTGCAGATAACGCAGCCCCCGGTTTTTCGTCTGAACCGGCTGATCAAGGTTATCCACCATCTTCCTGTTTCTTAGAACCTCCATGTCATAGTCGGTAAAGATATCTGCCTGTTCCTTTGAAAATAAATCATAATCATTCTTTCCCAACATCTCTTCTTCGGGAATTCCAAGCAGAGTTTCTCCTGCCCGGTTAAACCGGACATAACGCAGTTCATTTACATCCTTAAGAAATATCATATTAGGAATATTCTCAATAATCGAATCCAAAAAACTGTTCACCCTCTTTATTTCTTCTTCAGCCTTCCTGCGCTCTGTAATATCAATCATCCCGCCCTGATAATAAAGGATATCTCCCTGATCATTCTTAATGGCTTTTGAATTTATCTGTCCCCAGAAAATGCTTTTGTCTTTCTTATAAAGCGGTACTTCAAAGCCCTTTACTATTCCATTATCAGTGTGCAGTTGCTTAAATTTTAATCTCTGAGACGGATCAACATAAAACTGTACTCCAATATCAAATGTCGACTCAATAAGTTCTCCGGGCGAGGAATATCCGAACATCCCGGCAAAAGCAGGATTGACACTATTGTAAAGACCATCAGGAGTAGATTGATAAATCCCTTCCAGTGTAGTTTCAAAAATATTCCGGTACTTTTCTTCGCTTTCGAGTAATTCCTTTCCGGTCTGTTTCCGCTTTTCTTCCGCCTCAAATACATCGAGTGCGAAGCCAATATCATTGGTCACTTCAACAAGCAAAGTAATTTCTTCCTGTTTAAAAAAATCAGGAGCAGTTGAGTAAAGAGTAAATGTTCCTATTACATGGCCGGAAAATAATATTGGCAGTGCAATCAAAGAACGATAATTTCTTTTTAGTGTCTCATCTTTCCAGATAGCCATGCGGGGATCATTTTCGATATCATTGCAGATTTCAGGTCTGCCATTACGCGCTGCCGTTCCGGTTGGCCCTTGTCCTTCAGGTGAATCCTGAACAGAAATTTTTACTATTTCTGATAAAAAACCATCTTCAACACCTGCATAAGCTACCTGATTAATCAGCATTGATCGTTCATCAATGAGACCTATCCATGCCATATGAAAATTACCGCATTCAACCGCAATCCTGCATACCTCCCTGAATAATTCATCCTTATTTTCAAGATGTATGATCGCCTGGTTAATTTGGCTGATAACGGCATAAACACGGTTGAGTCTGATAATTTTTTCTTCGTCTTTTTTATTTTCGGTGATATCCCTTGCAGTGGATAATGCTCCTTTGACGTTACCTTTAGCATCTTTAATAACGCGGCACCACCAGGCCAGCAGATGTTTTTCCCCATCTTTCCGCCGTTGCCAGTTCTCAACATATATTATGTCTTCACTGCCTTTGAAAATCGGGATAACCATATCATAAGTATCCTGTTCACCTTCAAAGTAGTAAGCAGCTTCTTTGCCAATTACATCATCGCCAAAAAACTCCCGTCCGGCCTGGTTTGCAAAAGTATAAACCTTGTCATTATCCACTTCCATAATAATATCAGGAATAGCAGCCAATATGGTTTCCTGACGTTCTGAAAGAATATGAATTGCCTCTTCAGCATACTTGCGGTCAGTGATATCCTGAACAAAACCTTCAAAGTACAGAAAATTATTTAATTCATCTTTTACGATGTGAGTATTCAGTAAAATCCAGAGCGGAGTGTTGTCTTTCTTTTTCCACTTTACCTCAATGTTATTAACAGATCCTATTGATTCATACTTTGAAATAAGTAATTCCCTTTCATTTTCATTCCAGTAAATATCATTTTCAATGCTAACCTGCATCAACTCCTCAATGGAGTCATATCCCAGTATTTCAACAAGTTTCGCATTAACAGTGATAAATTTACCATCTCTGGTAGACAAATAAATTCCCATCGGGGCAAAAGAAAAGAGGTTGTGATACCTTTCTTCTGTTTTTCGAAGTGCTTCCTCGACCTTCCTGAGCGAGTTTGATTTTTCTGATTTTTCAGACTTCTTCATATTGTGTTTTTCTATGAATTGCAAATTATTCTCGTCCTGATACTGCTTTGCTAAGTACACCGATTAATACTCTGAGACTCTTTGTGACTCCATGTCACCATGGTTTTTTGAATTTTATATTTACTTTAGAAAAGTTCAGTATTTCAGTTGTTCGACTGTTCAAATTTTTATATTTATATTAAACCGAAATTTATTTAACTGCTTATCCACTTTAAGCAAATAAGACCCCACCTCCGCCAGTGGCGGACTCCCCTAAAACAGGGGAGGCAAAATTTGCTGTTCCATAAACCCTCCTGTTCCCTGAGCTTGTCGAAGGGTAGAAGGGTTTGGGAGGTTAAAAGAAATCTTCATTTGCAAATATTATTACTAAAGAAGATTGACTTGCCCGAAGGAGATAAGCAATTTTATTTATTATGTAGTCAGTATTTAATCCACTAAATATCATTTGATTATATTCGTAAATCGTAATTCGTAATTCGTAATTCTAGAATTAATATAACTTAGGTACCGGCCATACCGGTCGGGATTTTCCATGATAAGTTGAAAACAAATATTTCGTAAAGATAGACCAACATCAAAAATTTACAAATTATTTCAAACATCCGTCCGCCACAACAGATCAGTTATCCGGAAAAGCCATGTAACAGTTACGAATTACGAATTTCGAATTTCGACTTGTGACTTACGAATTACGACTTGTGACTTGTGACTTACGACTTACGACTTACGAATTACGAATTACGAATTACGAATTACGACTTGTGACTTATGACTTATGACTTACGACTTTTAACTAATCTTGATACTTTAATAATCTTCACTAATTTTGCGGTTCAAAGTATTAAACAATGAAGAAACATATTTTTATCATTACCAGCCTCTTTCTGGCAATAAGCCTTTCATCCTTTTCACAGGTAATTAAGCCAGTCAAATGGTCATTCAGTTCCAGACGTATCAGCAGCAGTGAAGCCGAGCTGATATTCAGGGCAGACATCCTTGACAAGTGGCATGTTTATTCTCCTTACACCCCGGATGGCGGGCCGTTACCTATGGTGTTCAATTTCGAAAAGTCAACAGAATATTCCTTATCCGGAAAAGTCAGCGAATCAAAAAAACCACAGGTTGAATACGATGATGTGTTCAATGTCAATACTTTATTTTTTACAAAACAGGTTACCTTCAGCCAGAAGGTCAAACTGGCTGGTGATTCCGGACAGACTATCAAAGGGAGCATTGAGTACCAGGCCTGTATTGAAGGAAAATGTATACCGGATGCCACCGATTTTATTATAAAAGTTGATAAGTTCTCAAACCAGGATAAATCGCAGGTCGTTCCTGCACCTGTGATCGGGCAGGGTGATACCCTGGCCGGGCAAACAAAACTGACTGCTGATACATCAGAAAAAACAGTTGCATCACCTGCTGCAGGTAATAACGGTAAGCCTGAAGAGGGAAAATCCATGTGGGCGCTTTTCTGGCTTGCCTTTGGGGGCGGATTACTGGCTATTCTTACTCCCTGTATTTTCCCGATGATCCCAATGACAGTATCGTTTTTCCTCGGTTCGGGAGGTAAAAAACATAAAACTTATATTCAGGCAGGTGTTTTCGGAATTTCCATCATATTGATTTATACATTGCTCGGACTTATCGTTTCCCTGGCCCATGCAGGAGCCGATTTCGGCACTGTATTAAGTACTCACTGGATACCAAACCTGATATTCTTTGTGTTGTTCCTGATCTTTGCCTTGTCGTTCTTTGGGCTTTTCGAAATAATACTTCCCGGTAATATCGGAAATAAGACCGACAGCCTGGCAGAAAAAGGAGGTGCGATTGGTGCTTTTTTCATGGCGCTTACATTGGTCATTGTTTCGTTTGCCTGTACAGGTCCGATTATCGGCGCTATTCTTGTGGCTGCAGCCCATGGTGTTTCTATCCAGCCCATTATCGGAATGCTGGGATATTCCATAGCTTTTGCGCTGCCTTTTACCCTGTTTGCCTTGTTCCCTTCTGCCATGAAAAAAATGCCCCGCTCAGGGGGCTGGCTCAATGTGATCAAAGTAGTCATGGCTTTTATAATGCTTGCCCTCAGTTTCAAATTCATCTCCAATATTGATCAGACTTATCATCTTAATATGATGAGCCGTGAAGCTTTTATTGCCATATGGGTGGCCATTTTTACCCTGACTGGTTTTTACCTGCTTGGTATGTTTCAGCTTCCACACGATTCAAAAACAGAGAGGATCGGAGTATACAGGATGCTGTTTGCCGTGGCAAGTATTGCATTTGCTGTCTATCTTTTTACAGGCTTTACCGGCAATTCGCTGAAATCACTTTCCATGTTCCTGCCACCTCCTGATGAAAAGGAAATGACAGTGGTTTCTTCATCTGAACAGGGTGAATATCCGGGAATTTGCGGTAAAGCAAAATATTCAGAATATCTTCACCTTTCAAACGGGCTGAAAGGTTACTTCGATTATAAAGAAGGACTTGCCTGCGCACAGCAACAGAATAAACCGGTATTGCTCTATTTTAAAGGCCATGCATGCACCAACTGCAAGGTAATGGATGCCAAAGTGGTTTCTGATCCTGCAATTCTCGATATCATCAGGAATAAATATGTTGTCATCGCCCTGTATTGCGACGAAAGGAATGAGCTTCCACAAAATGAATGGGTGACCTCAACCTTTGATAAAAAAGTGAAGAAAACCATCGGGCAGGTAAATATCGATTACCAGATAACCCGGTTTCAGACCAATACACAACCTTTCTATGCAACCCTGGATAAAAATGGCAACCTGACAGGGCAACCTGTTGGTTATACGGATGATATTCCAACATTTACTAAATTTCTCAGGGACGGAGTTACTTCATCACAAAAATAAAATGGAAGACTGCATTTTCTGTAAAATTATCAGGGCAGAAATACCATGCATAAAAGTATTTGAGAACGATCTTGTGATTGCTTTCATGGATATCAGGCCGGTGACTCCGGGTCATTTGCTGGTTGTTCCTAAAAAGCATGCCGCTATCATTCCCGATCTGGATAATGAATCACTTGCAGAAATGATCAGCATTGCAAAAGACCTTGACATTGCAGTAAGAAACTCAGGCATTCCTTGTGAAGCCGTAAATCTCCAGGTGGCCGATGGAAAAGCCGCCGGGCAGGAAGTACCACATGTTCACCTGCATATCATTCCAAGAACCACAGGCGATGGTTTTGGCCTCAGAATGCCGGCTGATCACACAGTGCCGAAAGACATGAGTAAAATTGCAGAACTGGCAGTCCTGATCAGGGCAGTGAATAGTGATCCGCCGGAGGCGGAGTAAATGGTGAATAGTGAGTGGTGAGTGGAAATCCAATTTGAAAATTTGAAAATGTGCTAATTTGAAAATGAAAAATGATTTACAGCTTAGGGCAGTGCCCTGTGTGAATATGTAAATACCCAATTATTTTAAGCCCTGAAATGGAATCAGCACGATCCCGGAAAGACGGAGCGAAATGGTGAATGGTGAGTGGTGAATGGTGAGTAGCGAATGGTGAATGGTGACTTTTGACTCGTGACGCACATGACGCACATGACGCACATGACGTTCATGACACTCATGACACTCATGACATTCATGACGCTCATGACGCTCATGACGCTCATGACGCTCATGACGCTCATGACCTACTAATGAAAAATTCTTCAATAAATAAAATGAAAACGATAAAAAGAATTGGTGTTCTGACATCGGGTGGTGATGCTCCCGGTATGAATGCTGCCATTCGTTCAGTGACCAGGGCAGCTTTATTCAACCAACTGGAAGTTGTTGGTATCCTTCGTGGTTACGATGGCCTGATCAACGGTAAATTCCGCAACCTGAAATCGAGGGACGTAAGTGGAATAATACAAACTGGTGGTACAATCCTTAAAACAGCCAGGAGTGAAGAATTCCGCACCTTTGATGGTCGTAAGAAAGCCTATGATCATCTTCTGAAAGAAAATATTGATGCATTGGTTGTTATCGGTGGTGACGGATCATTTAAAGGCGCAGGAATTTTCAGCGATGAATTTGATTTCCCCATCGTGGGCTTACCGGGCACCATTGATAATGATCTGTACGGCACTGATTACACAATCGGTTATGACACTGCATTGAACACTGTGGTACAGGCAGTGGATAAGATCAGGGATACTGCCAGTTCACACAACCGGCTTTTCTTCGTGGAAGTGATGGGCCGTGATGCAGGTTTCATCGCTCTCAGAAGTGGCATAGCTACCGGCGCTGAAGCCATTCTGGTACCTGAAGTCAATACCAATCTGGAACAATTGAGAAGTTATCTTGAAAAAGGCAATAAACGTAAGAAATCGAGTAATATCATCATTGTTGCAGAGGGTGATGACGCAGGTGGCGCTTATGAAATTGCCAAGAAAGTTAAAGACGATTTAAGTCATTATGAAATCCGGGTAACCGTACTGGGTCATATTCAGAGAGGTGGCTCACCATCTGCCTTCGACAGGGTAATGGCAAGCAAACTGGGTGTGGCAGCTGTTGATGCCCTGCTGGAAGGAAAAAGAAGCATCATGATAGGTTTTATGAACCGCGAAGTTTCGCATGTTCCATTCAGTAAAACAATCAAATACCACCGCCACCTTGACGACAGCCTGTTGCGCGTAGCTGATATCCTGACTATATGAGTGACTGAGACGACTTGGCGACTAAGCGAACTAAGCGACAGGGCGACAAAGCGACTTTGCGACTTTTTCAATTTATGAACTTTATAAACTTTATGAACTTTATAAACTTTATGAACTTTATGAACTTTAAACTACCTGATCATGGATAAGGAAAATATATTCAGAATAAGAGATCTGACTCGTACATACAGGAAAAGAAAAATCACCATACCGGCAATTAAAGGTGTCAGCCTTGATATAAATGAAGGTGAAATAATTTCTATTATCGGGCGGTCGGGTTCAGGAAAATCCACTCTTTTAAACCTTCTGGGAGGATTGGATTCTGCTACATCCGGTACGATTGTTTTTAAAGGAAAAAACCTGCCGGATATGAGCAGGAGTGAACTGGTCAAATACCGCCGGTTTGCCATAGGTATGATTTTTCAGTCGTTCAACCTGGTACCAGGTATGACAGCCAGGGAGAATATTGAGCTGGCATTGAGATTTGCTGAATTTCCCAGACGTCAGCGTAAGACCTATGCAATGGGACTGCTTGAGAAAGTTGGATTAAAAGACAGGTCGGAGCATTTCCCATCTGAGTTATCCGGTGGTGAAGCACAACGGGTGGCCATTGCCAGGGCGTTGGCCAATAAACCACAAGTTCTCCTTGCCGATGAACCAACCGGTAACCTCGATTCCATTACATCTTCAGAAATTATTACAATCCTGAAAGAAATGAATACTGAGCAGGATAAAACAATTATCATAGTCACCCATGACCGTGAAATGGCCGAATCGGTTTCCGACCGCATTGTACGTCTATCCGATGGTCAGATAGCAGAGAGTTTTGAAATTCAAAGAAATGGTGATTGGTGAATAGTGAATGGTGAATAGTGAATAGTGAATTGACTTGTGACTTGTGACTTGTGACTTATGACTTATGACTTATGACTTGTGACTTATGACTTGTGACTTATGACTTATGACTTATGACTTATGACTTATGACTTTACGAACTTTATAAACTTTACAAACTTTATGAACTTTACAAACTTTATGAACTAAAATCATGAAACCATCTGAAATTCTTCTCACAGGATTCAGGAACCTGGGTCGCACAAAACTCAGGTCTGGCCTTACAATTCTTGGAGTAGTGATTGGTATTGCATCATTGGTTGCAATGGTTGCTCTGGGATCAGGATTATCAAAAAATGTCACCGATTCTTTCACTAAAAATGACCTATTCACGAGCTTGCAGGTCAATGACAAGCAATCTTACATGTACAACACTGAAATGTCTGATTCTTCTGCAAAGCGTGATACTTCATCACACTTGCTGAACGATAAAGCAATGGACTCGTTCAGAAAAATAAAAGGGGTAATCATTGTCTATCCGGATATAAAATTCACAGCAGATGTAAATTTCAGGGATAAAAAATCAATCGGTACAGTTTCGGTTATGCCTGCGTCAGTCGGGAAATTTGAACCATACAAGAGCATAACCAACGGTCATTTTTTTACTGATGATAATGATTCATCTGTAATAATAAGTGAACATCTGCTGCCGTTCCTGGGAATTTCCCTGAAAGAGAAAGGGAATGAAAAAGCAACAGATATAAAAAGAAAAAGACCGGATATCAAATACCTGCCTGCCGATTCAATCATCGGGCAGGATATCAGCATCGCGGTTTCCCCCGTAAGTCTGACAAGATTTTTCATGCCGGGTTTGCCCGGAGTAAAGCATAAATCTGTCAGACTCAGGATCAGGGGCATTTTCAAATCAGATACACCTTTTGGTAATGCCATCAATCAGGCTGTATTGATCATATCCCCCGAAATGGCAAAAAAAATACCCGGCAATGAATTGTACAAATCTGCCAGTTCATCAAATACCAATGCCGGGAGCAAAACATATTCTTCAGTAAATATCAGGCTGTCAGATTTAAAATATATTGCTGGCGTTAAAAAGGAAATACTGAAAATGGGATACCGGGTTATAGCATTTTCTGACCAGCTGGCCGGAATAAAAAGATCCTTCATCATCATAGGCAGCATATTTGCCGCAATAGGAACCATAGCATTGATAGTCGCAGCCCTCGGTATCATCAACACCATGCTGATGTCGGTTCTTGAAAGAACACGTGAAATAGGCATCATGAAAGCCATTGGTGGCAGTGAAGGAGAAATCCGCAGTATTTTTCTGACAGAAGCAGCCGCAATCGGTTTCATCGGAGCATTGTTCGGGCTTCTGCTGGGATGGTCAGTCACACGTGTTGCCGGTTATTTTTTCGGAAGACAATTAATTTCTTCAGGAGAAAAACCAATCGAGCTTTTTTATTTCCCGGCTTGGCTGATCCTCGGCGCAATTGCTTTTGCAGTATTAATAAGTGTTCTTTCAGGTATGTACCCGGCACGCAGGGCATCACGCATCAACCCCGTGATAGCTCTGAGGCACGATTGATAATGTGATAATGTGGTAATGTGTCAATGTGACAATTTGAAAATTTGAAAATTTGAGGATTTGAAGATGTGAAGATTTGAAAATGTGGTAATTTGATAATGTGACAATGTGAGTTTTATTAATTCTAATTATCTTAATACTAACAAATTAAGATAGTGCTTTCTATCTCTAATTTCGATTGTTCGATTGTTCGATTGTTGAGGATTTGAAAATGTGAGGATTCTGGAAATGAGGAAATTATTTAATTAATTACTTATATAACAATTTGTTATGTACAATTTTTTGTTTTTTAAATGTTCGATAATTAGTAGGTCATTTGCTCGAAAGTATACATTTTCAAATTTTCAAATCCTCAAATTTTCAAATCTTTTTCAGTTTTTTTCGCAGTTACTTAAAAGGCTTTGATGAAATTTCGGCCTCAATTCCTCCAGGTTATTTTTTGCATTTTGATCTCCATTGGCAGCAGCCTCTTTTACAGAATAGTAATAGCATACGGCTCTGTGATACATTTGGCTGCCAAGCGAATAAACCGATGGAGGCAGATGATCAAATAAATCAGAAAACAAGTCATTAATTTCATCTGGAGTCACATCATTTCCCAGGTTGGCCATCAGTTCCTCAAAAAAAGGAGTTAAATCTTTTACCAGCCCGGCAAGTAACCTCAGAGCCTTTTCAAATTCTTCGTCTGTGTTATCCTTGAACATCAGAAAATTGCATTACCTAAATGAAATTCCAAGTCCTGCTGACACAACCTGATATTTGGCTTTGGTATAATCACCGTGGATAGTAATAATTCCAAGCTTTAACCTTATTCCACCGGTGTACTGTAAACCAGAATAATTATTAATACTAAGGTCGACCGGATCAGTATATTTTTTGATATACAGTTGTTCTGAATTATTCATATCAACCAGGGGGTAATCACCTTTCAGCTTGATGCTTGTTGAAGATGTACTGTAACCGGCGGCTCCGTAAAAAGTGATGACAGGCAGGTTAATGGAAACGAGCAGGTTACCTGTCAGTCCTTTACAATCGATTTCAAGATTCTGATTATTATAATTTACTTTGCTTGAATCAGGCACAGGAACCCCTGCATTATCAAATATTGCCTGATATTCTGGCCATTGGAAGTTGATTTTTGCGGATGATTTAACAGTGGTATATGCTCCCATTACCGAGACATTAAGAAATGGGATTTTATCCACAAATGGGAAATATTGCAATATATCATATTTAAGTCCGACGCCCCACATACCGATTGACAAATCTTTATTTTTGAATGTAGGCATATATCTTCCCATTAGTTCAAAACCTCCCGGAATACCAACGGCAGCCTTGACCATGGGAAGCGGGAAATAGCCCCAGCCTGTTCCTTTCGGGGTCTTAAATGAACCTAACGGAACATCTGTACCATTTACATTTCTGAATATATTCATCAGTGGTCCGTAATCATTCTTACCTGCGATGGTGGGTGCAATCGTGGAATCAATATTGGATGGTTTCAGCGTTGATAGAGATAACTTATTAATATCAAACGTCTTATCAGAACCGGGAACAAAAGCGGTACTCAGTGTAAAAGTGAGATCAAAACCCGGGAATTTATGAACCGCACCTGAATTGAACCATCCTGCATTCAGGTCGGCACCCAGTATATTTCCATATGGCGTCAGGTAAGCTTTGAACAGAGTTTTACCATCATTCAGTCCTCCCTGTAAAAAATTAACTACCTCAGACTGACTAAAAACCTGTAATGATAGCGCCATGGAAAATATAAAAACAATATATAAACGGGCTTTTGCTTTCATTTTCAATCATTTTATTTGGCTACGAATATAAACAATCATCCATAATTTTCAAAATTTAAGACTGTGAAAAATACTTTAATAATTTTGACGTTTTTTACTTTCAAAACTAATTTGCTAAAAATGAGAAAATTAATACGAGTCACATTATCATGTGTTTTGATCTGCCTGCTGTTTTCAGCGCCAATATTTTCACAAATCAATACTAACCAGAATGGTTCTCAACAGGATTACAATAATCAGGTATATAAATTCAGGAAAGTACTTGACCTGATCGCAAATTTTTACGTTGATACGGTTAATTCTCAGAAAATTGTTGAAGATGCCATCACTGAGATGCTCAGTGACCTTGATCCGCATTCAGTTTATATCAGCATGGCATAGAATTTAATATATTACATGATACAGTCATAGTGGTTAATCCTATACCAGGCGGTCCTTCTGAAAAATTAGGCATTCATGCCGGTGACCGGATTGTGACTATTGAAAATATTAATGTTGCCGGTATAAAGATCAAAACCACAGACGTGAGGAAAAAACTCCTGGGTAATAAAGGAACCCTGGTAAAGGTCGGAATAAAACGCAGAGGCGTCAGGGAAATTCTTGATTTTACCATCACACGCGATAAAATTCCGTTATTCAGCCTGGATGCCGCATATATGGTTGATGATAAAACGGGCTATATAAAACTGAACCGTTTCTCAGCTACCACCATGACTGAATTTCATGAAGCCCTGACCAAACTGAAAACGCAGGGCATTGAAAACCTGATACTTGATCTTCAGGGAAATGGCGGCGGATATTTGAATACAGCCATTGACCTGGCCGATCAGTTCCTCGATGATAAGAAAATGATAGTATTCACACAGGGAAGGAACGATCCAAGACAGGAACATTTTGCCACCCCGGCAGGGGATTTCGAAAACGGGAAATTAATTGTCCTGATCGATGAAGGTTCAGCATCAGCAAGCGAAATTGTAACAGGAGCAATCCAGGATTGGGACCGGGGAATAGTCATCGGCAGACGTTCTTTTGCCAAAGGCTTGGTGCAAAGACAATACCAGCTACCCGATGAATCAGAAATAAGGCTTACCATCGCACGTTATTACACTCCGTCTGGCCGTTGCATACAAAAGCCTTATGATAAAGGCGTTAAGGACTACCATAACGACTTTATTCACCGGCTTAACAAAGGAGAACTCACCCAACAGGACAGCATCAAATTACCTGACTCATTGAAATACCATACCATGATCAAAAAAAGAACTGTTTACGGTGGCGGTGGTATCATGCCTGATATTTTCGTTCCTCTTGATACATCTGCAATCACTGATTATTACCGTGACCTGATCAGGAAAGGGGTCATTAACCGTTTTGCTTTGAATTACACTGATTTAAACCGGCAGGAACTGAAATCAAAATATCCTGAATATGAAAAGTTTGCTAAAGATTTTAATGTGACCGATAAAATGTTTGAAGATATCCTGAAATCAGGCGATGATGAAAAAATCAAACGTAACAATGACCAGATTGCCACATCAAAAGAACTGATCAGGTTACAGATAAAAGCTTTGATTGCCAGGGATATCTTTGAGAACGGGAAATTCTACCAGGTGATCAACGATTTGAACCCTGCCTATAAAAAAGCCGTTGAGGTAATGAAATCAAAATCTGCTTACAGGAAAATCCTCGACTGATAACAGTTTGTAAAGTTTGTAAAGTTTATAAAGTTAGTCAGTCATAAATGTCATAAACGTCATAAACGTCATGAGCGTCATGAGCGTCATGAGCGTCATAAACG
>JAPLDU010000037.1 GCA_026391255.1 Bacteroidia bacterium
ACCACATAGTCACATAGTAGCACATAGTTATTTTCTATGTTTTCTATGTGACTATGTGGTTTAATAGAATTAAAATTATTGCGAAATATGAATATAAATGAAGTCAATTTATTTTCCGAACAATTGACATATTTTAATGTTATTTAAGTCAAACTACAGATAAAGTTGAACGATTCGATAATTTCTCAGTCCTCACTGTTGCCTGAACTCAGGCAATTATCTTCTAAAGTATTTGATGGTAAAAGAATTTCACAGGAAGAAGGACTGTATTTATTTGAAAAAGCAGGATTAGGCCTGCTTGGCTTGCTTGCAGACCAGGTAAATAAAAAATTGCATGGAAACAAGGTATATTTTAACCGTAATTTCCATATTGAACCTACCAATATCTGCGTTTTTAATTGTCATTTCTGCTCATACAGGCGTAAGCCGGGTGAGGAAGGATGCTGGGATCTTGATATTGAGCAAATGGCTGCTATAGCTCAGAGCCATTCAGGAAAAGGAGCCACCGAGGTTCATATCACCGGTGGTGTTCATCCTTCTCATGATATTCATTTCTATGGTCAGTTGGTACAACGCATAAAGGAAATACTGCCGGGCATTCATATTAAAGCCTTTTCAGCCATTGAACTCGATTATATGATCAAAAAGGCAGGCATGACTTTAATGGACGGATTAAAACTACTTAAGGAATATGGCCTTGATTCAGTTCCTGGTGGCGGTGCTGAAATATTTGATGAAGAAATAAGAAATAAAGTATGCGATGAAAAAAGCAATGCACAAACCTGGCTTGATGTTCATTCAACAGCTCACAAGGCAGGACTCTCTTCCAATGCTACCATGCTTTATGGCCATATTGAAAAATATAAACATCGCATAGACCATATGTCACGCATACGTGATCTGCAGGATATCACACATGGTTTCAATGCATTTATTCCACTCAAGTTCAAAAGTGTTAACAACCGGCTTTCCAATATCGGTGAAGTGACTTCGGTGGAGGATTTACGGAATTATGCAATAAGCCGAATATTCCTTGATAATGTTCCGCATCTGAAAGCATATTGGCCGATGATTGGTAAGGAAACAGCAATATTTTCCCTGTCATTCGGCGTTGATGATCTTGATGGAACTATCGACGATTCGACCAAAATCTATTCTATGGCCGGCGCCGCAGAGTCAAATCCATCCATGACCGTGGATGAAATAACAACTCTGATCAGAAACTCAGGTCATATACCGGTTGAAAGAGATTCACTCTACCGAGAGATCAGGGCATATTGAGTTTTTTACTAACCACATAGTCACATAGTTAACATAGTGTAGAAAAACTATGTGCCACTATGTGACTACTGTGGTAAATAAGATCATATTTATATGAGTTATGATTATTGCATTAGTTTAAATATTAGTTCAGATCGGTTTCTGCAAAAGAATGGTTTTTAAACATAATTTACTACCATTTGTTTATCAGCCAATACGATCAATATGATAAAGAAAATCCTGGTTGCCAATCGGGGTGAAATAGCGGTGAGAGTGATGCGAACCTGTCGTGAGATGGGTATTTCTACCGTGGCTGTTTACTCTGAAGCTGACCGTAAATCACTGCATGTCAGATATGCCGACGAAGCATATTTTATTGGTAACTCACCCTCCAATGAAAGCTACCTGGTGATTGACAAGATTCTTGATGCAGCACGTAAATCAAAGGCAAGCGCCATTCATCCCGGATATGGATTTTTATCTGAGAATGCAGAGTTTGCAAGGCGTTGCAGGAAAGAAGGATTCATATTTATTGGCCCGTCTTCCCACTCGATTTCCACCATGGGAGATAAGATCACTGCCCGTCAGACAGCCATGAATGCTGGCATCCCGGTAGTACCCGGAACTAACCGTGAGATTCTGAATGAAAAGGGACTTTCGGGAATAGTAAAAGAGTTTGGTTTGCCGGTAATGATCAAAGCCTCGGCAGGCGGCGGCGGAAAAGGAATCAGGCTTGTTAAGAACGAAAAAGACCTGAAATCCGCTGTCAGGGCAGCAAAATCAGAAGCTATGTCAGCCTTTGGCGACGACTCTGTGTATATTGAAAAATACATCTCTTCGCCGCATCATATCGAGTTTCAGATACTGGCTGACAAATTCGGCAATGTGATACATCTGTGCGAAAGGGAATGTTCAGTTCAGAGACGACACCAGAAAATCATTGAAGAAAGCCCATCCCCGCTTATGACACCCGGTCTCAGGGAAAAAATGGGAGAAGCAGCTGTTAAAGCCGCTAAAGCAGTCGAATATGAAGGCGCCGGAACAGTTGAATTCCTTGTGGATGAAGACCTGAATTTCTATTTCCTTGAAATGAACACCCGTTTGCAGGTAGAGCACCCGATCACTGAACGTGTGATAGGTGTTGACCTGGTAAAAGCCCAGATACATATTGCAGCAGGAGAACCTCTGATGTATAAGCAAAGCGATATTTGCCAGTTGGGCCATGCCATTGAATGCCGCATTTATGCTGAGGATCCCTTCAGGAATTTTATGCCCGACCCTGGCCTGATAAGGCATATCACAGAGCCCACCGGACTAGGTATCAGAACTGACGGCTATGTGTATGAAGGATATGAAATCCCCATTTTTTACGATCCGATGATATCCAAGCTTATCGTTTGGGGAATACGTCGCGGAGATGCCATAGACCGGATGAAAAGAGCCTTATATGAATACAAAATATCAGGAGTTAAAACCAGCATCCCCTTCCTGAAAAATATTATGAACACCCGGTCCTTTATTGACGGAAAATACAATACGCATTTCATTGAAGATAACCTCGAAACACTGATCAAACCTGGAACTGAATGCGGGGCTACCTGTGAAGATATGTCTGTTATTGCCGCTTTTTTTGATTATATGACTAAAATCAAAATGTTTCAAAGCCCGGCACAATCAGTAATTACCCCTGATGGGTGGAAAGAATATGGTAAAAGAAAAAGTATCACTCGCTTATAATTCATTTCAAATGACTTCACTTGATATCAAAATTAAAGACCGGCTGGCAAAAGTCAAACTGATAAGTAAGGATAAAAGCAAGCTTACTGTGATGGTCGACAACAAAAAATACGAGGTTGACATTGAGAAGGTTGGTGGCGGCATATACTCCATTCTTCATAAAAATCATTCATACAATGTAGAACTCATTGAGACCAAAGACTCCAAATCATATCAGGCAAATACTTTTTACCAGACTTTTGATATTGAAATTCAGGATGCCGAAACAAGATACATGCATAACAGGAACAAAGCGGATTCATTGGGTACAAGCAAAGTGATCTCTTCACCCATGCCGGGTCGCGTTGTTAAAATCATGGTGTCAAAAGGGGAAAAACTCACCGCGGGTCAGACAACCATAATAGTATCTGCAATGAAAATGGAAAGTGAGTACAAATCCCCGATGGATGCTGTTGTAAAAGATATTATGGTTAAAGAAGGCGATATCGTGAGCGCCAACCAGCCTCTGATCATACTTGAATAATCAGTTGAAAGTTATAAAGTCGTAAGTCATTAGTTGAAAGTCGAAAGTCATAACTCATAACTCATCACTCATAATTCATAACTCATAACTCATAACTAATTTCCTATGTTGACATTAGATGAAAAAACAAAAATATTTGAAGAAAGGAAGAAGTTAGCCGAACAGGGAGGCGGAGCGGAAAGGATGGAGAAGCAGCACAAGGCCGGCAAAAAGACCGCCCGTGAGAGAATTGAAGATATTCTCGATCCTGATTCATTTGTTGAACTTGATAAGCTGATGGTTCACCGATGCAGTGATTTTGGCATGGAACAAAACAAGATTTACGGTGATGGAGTAATATCAGGATATGGAAAAATTGATGGTCGTTTGGTTTATATTTTTGCACAGGATTTTACCGTATTTGGTGGTACCTTAAGCCGTGCCAATGCCGATAAAATAGTAAAAGTAAGCCAGCTTGCCATGAAAATGGGCGCTCCGATTATCGGGTTGAACGACTCGGGTGGTGCACGTATACAGGAAGGTGTTCAAAGCCTGGCGGGATATGCTGATATTTTTTACCTGAATGTCATGTCATCAGGTGTGATTCCTCAAATCTCAGCAATCCTAGGACCCTGTGCCGGAGGAGCCGTCTACTCCCCTGCCCTTACTGATTTTATCTTTATGACAAAGGATACCAGTTACATGTTCGTTACCGGCCCTGATGTGATCAAGACCGTGACACACGAGGAAGTAACCATGGAAGAACTGGGTGGGGCCATGACACACAACTCGGTAAGCGGTGTGGCACATTTTGTTGCCGGTACAGATGATCCGTTTCGCAGGGATGAAAAACTTCAATCCATCATTCCGGACGATCCGAACAAACCGTATGATATGAAAGAGATCATCATTACGGTAGTGGATAATCACAACTTCCTGGAAGTACAGCCTCATTATGCCCGGAATATGATCATTGGTTTCGGCAGGCTGGGCGGCCGACCGGTAGGTATTGTTGCCAACCAGCCTGCTCACCTGGCAGGTGTGCTCGATATCAATTCTTCCATCAAAGCAGCCAGGTTTGTACGTTTTTGCGATTCATTCAATATACCGCTGATCACTTTCGTAGATGTACCGGGCTTTTTACCGGGTACTAACCAGGAATTCGGAGGGATTATCAAACACGGGGCAAAGTTACTTTATGCTTTTTCCGAAGCAACCGTCCCGAAAATAACCCTGATCACCCGCAAAGCTTACGGCGGAGCTTATGATGTGATGTCGAGCAAGCACATCGGGGCCGATGTCAATTATGCTTACCCCATGGCAGAGATTGCCGTGATGGGCGCCGAAGGAGCTGTTAATATCCTGTATCGTAATAAAATTAATACTGAGGAAGATCGCCGCCTTTATATCGAAGAATACCGTAATACTTTTGCAAGCCCGTATAAAGCTGCTGAACTGGGTTATATTGATGATATCATCAGTCCACGCGAAACAAGGGAAAAACTGATTCTTGCCCTTGAAATGACAAAGAACAAAGTACAGACCAACCCTCCCAAAAAACACGGAAATATCCCTTTGTAATTTGAAAATTTGAGGATTTGAAAATTTGAAAATGCGCTTCGACAAGCTCAATACATCACAGGCTCAGCGTCCGATATGAATGCGGTGGCTGAGCTCCCGGTGACAGCGGTGGCTGAGCTTGTCGAAGCCACTGTAAAATATTGAACTATTATGGAAGGATATATTCATATTTCTGTACTTTACGGATGTTCCGGCTGATAATAATGTTTCAATGAGGGCTATCCGAAACATGAAAGTTAAACACGATTTAAGGTTACTTCAAATCCTATGAGGGGACACAGTCATTTGTAGTGATCCGTTCTACCATAGATTCTGTCATCAAAAATAACAGCACCCGCTTTATTCCCTGTCATACGAAAATTCCTGATTCTTCGAAAAATATTTAACATTTACTCTGGTGTTAAATAATTTCTGTTTACTTTTACTGGCTGAATAGTTAATAATTTTGTAGTATAAACATAATGACTAAGATTATCAAATTCCTGTTATTGGTAATAATATCCGGGGTTTCATTTACTGTACGATCACAGATAAATATATTTTATCATTTAACATTCCAGGGATATAACAGATCTTTTATTGTTCATGTTCCTGCCAGCATAAACAGCACAAGTCATCTGCCACTTGTCTTTGTTCTTCACAGATCAGGCGGCAATGCTAACCTAATGCTAACAAAAACAAATTACAACAATATTGCTGATACGGCTAATTTTATTGTTTGCTATCCGAATGGTGTTGACGGCTGGGCCGACGGTCTAATGGCGACAGGGGCTGATTCAGCAGGAGTTGATGATGTAGGTTTTATTTCAGCACTAATAGATACTCTTAAAAATCATTTCAATATTGATTCTTCAAGAGTTTATGCTGAGGGTTTGTCAAACGGTGGATTTATGTGTCAGCGACTTGCCTGCCAGCTTTCAGGAAAAATAGCTGCTATTGCCGCTGTTGCTGCAACATTTGCTGCCAGTATGGTAGACCAGTGCAATCCTGTCAGGCCCGTACCGGTTATGATTGTTCATGGTACCGCTGATCCTGTCATTCCTGAATCAGGAGGTTACTTTGATCAGTCCATTCTTCTTTTATCTACGGACTCCGTGGTAAATTTATGGAAACAACTGAATGGAGGTTGTCCACAAGATTCTCAGATCACCTTTTTCCCCCAACTCGGATTAAGTCCTTCAACTTCGGTAGTAAGGTACATTTATGGATTATGCAATGACCACTCCGAGATTCTCTGGTATTCTGTCATTGGCGGAGGTCATGACTGGTGCGGAGTTCAATCAAATGGTTCAGATCCCGGTGTAAATCTCGATATCGATGTTGGGGTGGAGGGATGGAAATTTTTTAGTCACCATCAGCTGGCACAAAATATTATTACAACAATACCCGGATCAAGTGCTCCGGATGTAATGGATGTTGATCTTTTTCTCCGGCATAGAGAACTTGATATTTTCCTGAATGGCACTGAGAAATGGGTAAAAGTCAGTCTGTCGGATATTTCCGGAAAACAGATCAGATGTTATATATTTGAATTTCCTTCAGAAATGGAACAATTCTCACTGCCTGATTTAAATACCGGAATCTACCTGATCAATATCGAAACTGATAAGTATTCATTTGTTAAAAAAATAAGCTATATAAGATAACTAAATTAAATTGATAATTTGAAGATGCGCTTCGGCGCTTCTACATTTCGACAAGCTCAATACATCGCAGGCTCAACGTCCGGTGACTCTGGTGGCTGAGCTTGTCGAAGCCATTATGCTTGATGAAAATGTGTTTTATCTGAGGTTGATTCAGTGCATGAGCTTGATGGCGCTTCGGTATTTCGACAAGCTCAATACATCGCAGGCTCAACGTCCGGTGACTCTGGTGGCTGAGATGGTTGACGCTTCGACATTTCGACAAGCTCAATACATTGCAGTCTCAGCGTCCGGTGACTGCGGTGGCTGAGCTTGTCGAAGCCACAATAATATATAGAACTATTATGAAAGGATACATGTACATTTTATTATGTTCCAATGGCCAGTATTACACCGGCAGCACTAATGATTTGGATAGAAGAATAGAGGAACATCAAAAAGGTGAAGGTTCAAATTTTACAAAAAAACATTTACCAGTTGTGTTAGTATATTATGAGGAATTTCAAAGAATTGATGATGCATTTTATCGTGAGAAGCAAGTGCAAGGCTGGAGTAGAAAGAAAAAGGAAGCATTGATCAAACAGGAGTACAATAAATTGCCCGATTTATCACGAAATTATAGCCAACATGGCGCTTCGACAAGCTCAGCGCCCGGCGACTCCGGTGGCTGAGATAGATGGCGCTTCGACATTTCGACAAGCTCAATACATTGCAGTCTCAGCGTCCGGTGACTGCGGTGGCTCAGTGCTCGACAAATAATCTGGTTATTCTCAAAAAATATTCTTCTTAATTTTTACGCAATAATGCCAGTTATTCACCGCAGCCTTGCTGGTAATGCCCTCCGCTTTGAGCAGTGGTGGATAGTCTGGTTTATTCTTTCCATTGTTCTGAACCAACCGAAAAAAAGGCGATACACTACAATAATCTTCTGAAACTCCTGTGTAAAATTGCTGTTACCGGCTGGTCATTTCTTTTTCATATTGCTCGCTACCCTTGCGGAAATATTCAATAATTTGCTCAGGTGTCATATTTGCAATTTCTTTATTTATTTTTTCTCTTAATTCACGCATAAGCTTTACAGCATCAAAATTCTTATTTTTATTCTTCATAATCAATTATTTCTTTAGGTGAACGAATTTCAACAATTGGATAACCATTCATGATATTTATTGCATTATATCCGCGAATTCTCTTAAGGTTCACTATGTGCTTAAAGTTCCATGAAACCAGGATATCAACTTTATGTATTGTGGCTAATGCAATGTGCAAACAATCATCTTCACTTGTCGCACCAACGACTTTTTCATTCAAATACTCATTCGCAAGTGAAATTACTTCGGCTGAAATTGAAACAATTTCAGGAGATAGACCCAGATTTTTAAATAAATTCTTGACATTCTCGGGAGCACCAATTAACTCTCTTTGTGTTAAATCCGAAATAACAATTTCATATTCTTTTTTTATGAATTTGTCGAATAATTCCTTTGTTTCAGTTTCAAATTCCTGATCAAAATAACCTCCAATAACTGAAGTGTCAATATATATTTTTAATCTTCTCATAAACTTCTTTTTGCAAAGATACCAAATATTGAACTATTTAAAACCAGGAATTCTGGTTTGCTGATAATGCTTGCCGCCTGACTTTAGAGGCGGATTCTTCTTTAATCAGATCAAACATTTAAGACGATACCATTATTTAAAAGCCATGATAATTAAAGCCCAACCGCCATCAGACTAAGCGGTTTGTTTAGTGTTATCCATTTTATATTCTATATGATATCCCAAATCTATATAATCTTGCATAAGCTTTATAATTGAATTTAATATCTGGTACAGGTGATGTTATATTTGGTGCATAATTTGTCAAACCATACGAATATCCTAATGATAAACCCACATGCTTATAATATCCTGTTAAGCATGATCTGAGTCTAAAATCAATGTTGGGATGTTCTCTAATCATGTTAGATTTAAATTGATATATATCTATCATAGCTTTACCTTCTTCTCTGGATTTGGTTATAAAACTAATGTCTGTCCCGGCATTTATGTCAATATTAATTGATTTTATAAATAATCTATGTCCTAAATATGGAAAAAAATTAATAAAATGATTATTCAGATATGTTTGTCCGGTTACTTTACCATATACAATATCATGCATTCCCGAAATATAATTAATTAAAACCTTACTTGTTAAAGATTCATATCCAGCTTGTAGACCAATTATCATATTTTTTTTTGTTATTTTTTGTAACTGAGTTGAAAATGAATAAGAAATTCCGCTTTTTTTACCATATGGGTCATTTGTATAATTCGGCGGATAATTTACAAACATTGCACTATTATTTGTAGAAAAATTCCCATCAAAGAAAAACAATCCGGAGCTAATATGAACTGAATACTCAAGCTTTTGCGCCTGACATAATTGCTCGATTGAAATCAAGGCAAATAGTAACAAAAGTCGTTTCATTATTATGGTTGCCACTAACTTGCTATTAGATTCAACTTTTTTCATTCTCTTTCAAAAAATCAAATATTAGTATACCATTTATCCATTTACCCATATTTTTATTGGGAAAATATTCACAACAAATGTATTTTTATTTTGAATAAAAAAGTAAATTCATTCACTGTCTGAACTATGATTTATGTGATTTAATTGATTACTTGATTCTTTGATATTTTTTTTGAGAATCTAAAAATAATTTTCAATCTCAGAAAGTATTATCTTCCACTTTCCAATTCTGGTTTATCAATATGTTTAGCATTCAGTTTTGTGACAACCTTTTTTCCTATAGTACTTTCCAATTTAAAACGAGCTGCTTTTGCGACACTTCCGCCTATTCGAGCGACCTTTTTATTCTCGGAAAAAGTTTCAGGTTCCTTTTCCTTAGATATTTCAGTTGTAGAAGCTTCTGCTAACATGTTCAATACTAATTCCAAGTTGGTCATGTTATCACGAAGGTTTTCTTTTTTTAACTTCTTAAAAGTTTTGTATTGTTTAGTTGTCAGACCACTCCATGCTTTTGTTATTTCATCTGTTTTATAATATCTACCGTCGGAAGATTGCATTTTCAGTAGGTTACAATTTGTAACCAACTCGCTGCCTTCTTTCTTAAGCCTGTTTTTCAAGACTTTCCAATAATTATTAGGGTTCTCACTTTCAGTAAGTACCGCCACAACATCTATAATGGAAAAATACCATTTTTCTTGTGTATCGTCCCAATGCGTTCGTATTTGCTTCTCGTTGAATAATTTTATAGCTGTTTCTTTTGTCATGGAATCAAAACTTTATTCAATATAAATAATGATTTATTTTATAAAGTTAATTGTTTGTTCTATTGTTTGTAACAATGAAAAACTTCTAAAGATTGAATTAATTTATGTGTTAATTTGTCTTGTTACAATTAATCATATAAATCCATTAAATCACATAAATCACAGTTCAGACTATTGAATGCAGAGTTTTCCCCTAAATACCAGGCCTGACACAGTTTTCAACTCATAGTAATAACTTCCGGAAGACAATCCGCTGCGGCTTAATTCTGCTGAGAGTTGGTTTATTTTAACTTTTGGGGTTACTCTTCTGCCAAAGACATCAAACATTGAGAATGATGAAATGACCTGGCCTGAGCAGGGTTCAAAACAGATGCATGTATTCTCTGAGAATGGATTGGGAAAAACAGTTACCTGGTTACCGGTTGGTATGGGTTTTATGGTATTTATAATGATTACTATTGCTTGGCAGAAAGGGCTGCTTGTACCGTTCGGACTGTAGGCCGTCAGGCAGGCATGGTAGGTTCCATCCGTTGCATAAGTATGAATGGGGTTCTGATCATAACTCTCAGGGCTGTTGTCATCAAAGTCCCAAAGCCATTGAGTGGGTGAATTTACCGACTGGTCAGTAAATTGTACGATATTGTCATTACTGATGGAAAAGGTATAGCTGGCCTGGGGTGCAGCATAACCATTCTCCTGAACTGTGTGACAAACTGTATCTCCGCCTATGTAATTATCAACAATCAGGCAAACCTCATAGCTGCCGTTCATAGCATAGGTATGAAAGGGATTATGCAGTTCACTTCCCGTACCATCCCCGAAATCCCAGCTCCAATAAGTAGGAATACCCTGTGATAAATCTAGGAAATGAATGCTTGGTGAATTAACGGAGTTCCATGAAAAATCTGCAGAAGGCAAAGCATAATTATTGATGATGACCTGGTGACATACCGAATCAGAACCAACCGAATTGTTCACAGTCATGCATACATTGAAATTTCCGTTGTGGGTAAAGGTATGAACAGGACTTGACTGGAGGCTGGTGGCGCCGTTATCATCAAAATTCCAGAACCAGGAGGTAGGTGCACTGATTACTGTATCAGGAGACATATCAATGAATGCCACGGTTGGTGAGAGAGAAGTGTTGGCCGAGAATGCGGCAACAGGGGGAATGTAATTGTCAATCACCACCAGGTTGCAGAAAGTACTGCTTCCCATATTGTTTGATGCTGTAAGGCAAACATTAAAAATTCCATTGGTTGAAAAAGTGTATACGGGGTTCTGGCTGGTGCTTGTATAACCGTTATCATTATAAACCCAGTACCAGGATGTGGGTGAATTAGTCGCCAGGCTTGAGGATTCATCGTAGAAATAAATGAGAGGGGCTGAACCGTCATTATAACTGAATGAAGCATCCGGTGCAGAGTAATCATCAATGACCACCTGCTGGCAGATTGTATCGGATCCTTCGGCATTCTGTACAACCAGGCAAACAGTATAAGTTCCGTTGGCAGAATAAGTATGCATGGTATTCTGGGTGGTCGTTACAGGACTGTTATCCCCAAAATTCCATTGCCAGGTATCCGGGTAATGGGTAGATAAATCTGTGAACAATATTTCAGGTTGGAAGGTAGTATCTGTCGAAAAGACGGCTAAAGGAGGCGTGTCGCCTGTAATAGTCACGTTGTGACAATTCGTGGTAGCGCCGTAATTATTTGTACTTGTAAGACAAACATTGAAAACTCCGTTCTCTGAAAATAAATGTGATGGATTCTGCAAGTAGCTGATGGCTCCGTTATCTCCGAAATCCCAATACCAGTTGGTAGGATTACCGCTTGTCAGGTCGGTGAACTGCACCATTGGATCATTCACATTATTAAAAGAGAAATCGGCCACCGGCGAACCGCCAATATACGACGTTACTATCCTGAACATATAGTCATCAGCTATCTGTGTCCAACTGGTCTGGTTATAGTTAAAAGTCCGGTCAGCTACAGCAGGTGTTGACTGGCACACCCACACAAAGCCAGTTGGGACGGTGAATCCGATAAAAACATCCCCGTCAAGATTTGACAGCGAATCAGCATAAGGTCTCAGGTCAATCCTGGTGATCTTGCTCGGATAGGCCAGATTACATGCGGGTGTAACCATGATCGGGGTGATCAGATCCTGTCCCGGTACTCCTCCGTTATTACGCCAGACATGCACCAGCATTTGTGAGTTGGGACTATTTGAATCGGTGTAATTACGGATCAGGGTAGATACCACATTGGTAAGCCCGCCCAGCGTAAACCTGATGGCAGCCCCCGTCTGAGAGGATAAAGAGTTGTATCCTAACTGGTTGACATAATCAACAATTCCATCATCATATTTAATATAGTTTCCTGAAATATAACTGTATACAGAACTTGTGTCAATATTAGCTGCAGGTGATGCATCGGTGGCGGTAAACCAGTAATCAACATATGCCCCGGGAGTCTCCTGGGGTATTACGAACAAATAATTATTTCCTGTAGTATTGATCCCGGGGATTGGAGTCTGCAATATTCCATCCACCCGGTAATGCAAAGAGGTGGAAGCCACTCCTGAAATATCAAATATTTGCGCTTCCATGGGATTTTCGTATAACAGACCTTCATAATGAGGTTTTGGATAATGCACGATAAAAGGCGCTGATATATCAGAAGAATAAGTAGTTATAATGAAATCGTCGATATACATGCCATCATAATTAAGCAGAGCATCACTTTCAAAACGGAATCGTGCTTTAAACTGCGTATAACCGACAAATGCACTGATATCAAAAACATATTTGTACCATGTCAGTGAGTCGCCGGTAAATGAGGTCAGGTTGTACCAGGTCTGGCCGGCATCGGGCGATAAATCAACATACATAAAATCGAAACCATACTCAATGGAATATTTTGCAGAAAATTCAAGGGTGGCATCCATACAGTTGGAAAGGTCTACCATTGTATCCATTGTTGCAAACATATCAGTATTATTGGCATAATTACCAACAGGGCTTTCAGTCAGTGAATAAGGCGGAGTAAATGCTACTGTCGATAATCCCCAGGTACCTGTCAGGGTCCAGTTGCCCGTACCCTGATCAAAATCATCGAAAAATACCATGTTCTGCGAAAGAGAGGTAAATGAATATGCAATGAGCAATACTGCCAATAATTTTTTCATATTATATTGAATATTTCTGTTGATTTCCGATTATAAAAATAGTTAAATTTTATGAAACCCAACCTGAATGAGCCAGAATTATATAAGAAATCACAAATCTCAATATACAAATATCAAATAAATATCAATCAACAAAATGACAAATTTCAAGTAGTTTGATTCGTATTTGAAATTTTTAGAAATTGTTTTGAATTTTATAACAAAGTTGAGTTAATCTTCTTATATGATTGATTATTATTATATTATAAAGTTTTTCGTACCCTCCCCTTTTTCCCCTCCCTGCTGGCAGGGAGGGGATTGACCTCTATGTTTTAT
>JAPLDU010000100.1 GCA_026391255.1 Bacteroidia bacterium
AATCAAATAGATGCAAATATTATACCAATCAACCTACTGAATATCAGTTAGTTATTAACAATATACATAATATTATTAACATTATCAAGCACTTATATAATTTCTAAATCATCTTCTGAGAAAATTCAAAACAGTTTCTTATAATTTGAAAAGGTAAGTCTTCCGTATTGTGTGTTTATTATAAATTCCTGAAAATGAGAAAAGGTAACTAATTTCAAGATTAAATTTAGTAATTTATATTTTTTCTGAATAAATTTTATTTACCAGCAATCAAAATAGTAGTTTCATAATAAGTGTCTCTCAGCAAACTATAATAAATATTATTCCATTACTTGTGGCAATAATGTTAAAATAAATTTCATAGTTTTCTTCATCTGTTAAATAAAAAAAGCCAACAATGATGGCTTCTTTTTTCGTATATTGTAAACTGTGAGTGATCTAACGGGTAACGATAAGTTTGCTGGTTTTAATCACCCTGCCATCAATTATGAAAGAATAGAAATATGCTCCGGGATTCAGGTTATTAGTATTAATGACAAGTGATCCGGAAGATTTTGCGAGTTCATAATTCCTGACCCTGGTCCCGATAAGATTGTACAAAGCAATGCTGGCATGGGATTTCGGATTCAGGTTATAGCCAATGGTTGTATTACCTGAGGTCGGGTTGGGATAGGCATCGGTAATGCTGTTCTGCGGGATTTCATCTACGCCATCAGCATAGGTAAATTTAATGTAAAACACAGAAGAATCGGCCGGGGTATTCACATCGAAAATGGTATAAGCTATAATACTTATGCCCGACAGGCTGTTAGACATATAATCACAACTCAGGTCTCCGGCACCTGAAGTTGTTTGTCCGGCCTGCATGGTCATTGACTGGGATGATGTGAAAACTGCAGGTGAATAACAATTTACCCAGCAGAAATAATTACTGGTGCCGCCAACTATCTGTCCTGACAGTGGCACTGCTGTTCTGAACATGAGCGGCATAAGCTGCAGTAGCGCCAGAAACCACAGTTATGGTATCATTATTGATATTAACACCTGATTGATCTGTCAGGACAAATACCTGGGAATAAGACAGATTCATACTGATTGCCAGGATAAATGTAAAAAATAAAATTCGTTTCATTTCCAAAATTTTAACCCGCAAAACTAACAATTTTTCCGGATTCGGAATATATTTAATATCATATTTTTTGTGGAACTTGATTTTAATTTCATGAATTATAGTTTTTTACCACGGAGACACAGAGAACATAGAGAAACACAGAGAAATTCAGGAATTTGCCGAATATCAAACTCCGTGTTCTCCTTGTCTCCGTGGTTTTATAAATGCTGAAATTTTGCCATGAATTACAATTTAAAGAAACAGGGACTACTAAAATCAGCAAGAATAAATGATGACTAATCTCAACGTTTTTCCGACATTTGCACATACATAAATTTGAAAAATTATGGAAATGATTAGCTTTATTGATCTTGCGAAAAGCAGATATTCCTGTCGTAAATATCTGACACGTGCCATTGAGAAAGATAAGATAGACCGGGTACTTGAAGCAGGCAGGATTGCCCCGTCAGCAGCCAATTATCAACCCTGGAAAATTTATGTTGTTGAAAACGATACAAACAGGGATAAGCTTTGGAATGTTTATAAACGGGATTGGATCAGATCAGCTCCCGTATTAATGGTGATTTGCGGCGATCATGAAAAATCATGGAAGCGCGGGGATGGAAAAGATCATTGCGATATTGATATTGGCATTATTACTGATCATATCACACTTCAGGCCACCTGGGAAGGACTTGCTACCTGCTGGATCTGTAATTTTGATAAAAAGTTATTACATCTTCCCGCTCATCTGGAACCCTCTGTCATCCTTTCATTAGGATACCCGGCTGATACAGTTAATGTCAACAGGCATGACTCCCAGCGTAAACTGCTGTCTGATATTGTCTGTTGGGAGTTTTGAAATTCATAATGCCTGTGGCTTTGTCTTAACATCAAGTGCATCGCGCAGGCCGTTTCCCAGCAATGTAAAAGCCATGACAAGCAGCATGATTGCCAGCCCGGGGATGATGGCCAGGTAAGCCTTATCAACAATGATGTAGCCATAATGATCCTTGATCATACTACCCCAGGAAGGGGTTGGCGGGCGAACTCCGATTCCCAGGAAACTAAGGCTGGCTTCCATCAGTATGGCCGATGCAAAATTGGCTGCCGAGATCACCACCACAGGGCTCATTACATTTGGAATGATGTGCCTGAAAATGATCCTTGATGTTCTGAAACCAAGCACTCTTGCTGCTTCCACGAATTCCTTACCCCGCAGGCTGAGCACCTGCCCACGCACAATCCGGGCCACCTCCACCCACATGGTAAGCCCAACCGCTATAAAAACCTGCCAGAAACCACTGCCAATGGCCAGTGTGATCGCTATTACCAGCAGTAATGTCGGGATTGACCAAACCACGTTAATCACCCACTGAATAATGCTGTCGGTCCGGCCCCTGTAATAACCGGCAATTGAACCCAGGCTGAGTCCTATGATCAATGATATAAAAACCGAAATAAATCCTACTGATAAGGATATCCGGGTACCAATGAGCATCCGGCTCAGCATATCCCTGCCAAAACAATCAGTACCAAGAAGAAATTTCCTGGTGATCATATTTTCATCACATATCTTTTTTTGTACTGAAAGGATGGACATTGACTTCTCTTTTCCGTCAGCCGTGGTGAACCGGAGGTCATTTCCTTCTCTGACTATGGGTCTGCCGTGAGCCAGAGGAAAAGCGACGGCAGCAATTTCAAAATCCCTGTAAAACTCAACGGAATCAATAGGTTCTGAAAATTCGCGGATGATGATACGGTCATTCTCAAAACGATAATTTGTAAACGGTATCCTGAGCCCCCCGTCTTCTTCCCCCGAAAAAAAACGGGCAAAAAAACCCGGTCTGACCTGATGATTATTCCCCTTCACTACCAGCATATTAACAGTGAAACCAGGCTTTTTTGCAGCAATTTCAAGATGCTGGTCATTGGCGTCAGGTGTATTGTCGGGCGCCAGTACATAACAAAATACCGATACCATCACGGAAAGAAGAATTACCGCTAATCCTGACATGGCTGTAAGATTTTTTCTGAACCTTAGCCAGGCAAGATATCCCGGTGATGACGATCTGTATTTCATTTCCTGTTCTGAGTTGCCAAAATAAGGAAACTATTTGAAGATTTGAAAATTTGAAGATTTGAAAATGAAAGACAAGAAATGATTTGAAAATTTGAAAATGAAAATGAGGAAGTACAAACATTCGAACACACGAACAATTGAACATACGAACAATCGAACATTCCTGATACCTGATACCTGATACCTTTTTGTACCTTTGCAAAGATTTTATCACAGTCAATCATTTAAAATTATTATCATGTTTTCCGGAATAATAGAAGAAGCGGCCATCGTGACCGGCCTTGAAAAAGAAAAGGATAACCTGCATATTACCCTCGGATGTTCGTTCGTGAAAGAACTGAAAATTGACCAGAGCGTGTCGCATAATGGTGTCTGCCTCACCGTAGTAAGAAAAACCGATACGTCATACACCGTGACAGCTATCAAAGAAACCCTGATCAAGTCAAACCTTGGCCTCCTGAATATCGGTGATAAAGTGAACCTGGAACGAAGCATGAAAATGGACGGCAGGCTCGACGGGCATATCGTGCAGGGACATGTTGACCAGACCGCTGTCTGCACAAAAGTGACCGAAGCGCAGGGTAGCTGGTATTATACTTTTGAATACGATCCTTCAGCAGGCAATATTACCGTTGAAAAAGGTTCTGTTTCGGTCAACGGCGTAAGCCTGACCGTGGTCGACTCGAAGGATAATTCATTCCAGGTAGCTATCATTCCTTATACCTACGACATTACCAACTTTCACAGCTTCAAACCCGGCACTGTGGTGAATCTTGAATTTGACATCATTGGTAAATATATTGCCAGAATATTAAAGCAGCAATTGGGAAAATAAATAATCAGTTTTTAAGGCTATAGAATGAAGTCGTAAGTCATAAGTCGTAAGTTATAAGCCATAAGTAAAACTCGTAATTCGTAATTCGTAATTCGTAATTCAAAAATGTCCATCATTGTAAAAAACGTCAGTAAATTTTACGGCGCCCAGAAGGCGCTCGATGAGGTGAGTTTCAGCATCAGTACCGGTTCAATCACCGGTTTTATAGGCCCGAACGGGGCAGGTAAAACAACCATGATGAAGATCATCACGGGATTTATCCCTCCCACATCCGGGGAAGTAACTGTAAATGATCTCGATGTAATGGAAAACCCACTCGAGACCAGGAGATTGATTGGTTACCTGCCGGAGAACAACCCTCTTTATCTTGATATGTACATCAGGGAATACCTGCTGTTTGTCTGCGGCATTTATAAGTTGGGAAGAAACTCCGTGAACAGGATTAATGAAATCATAGAGCAGACAGGACTTCAGGCTGAAGAACCAAAAAAAATAGGTCAATTGTCAAAAGGTTACCGTCAGCGCGTTGGCCTGGCACAGGCACTCATACATAATCCTGAAGTGCTTATCCTTGATGAGCCTACTTCCGGCCTTGATCCTAACCAGATCATGGAGATCAGGGGTTTGATCTCTGAACTGGGAAAACAGAAAACCGTGATGCTCTCGACCCATATCATGCAGGAGGTTAGCGCCATTTGCGACCGGGTGATCATCATCAACAACGGAAAGATAGTAGCAGACGATACTGCTGCCGGCATCCAGGCACAAGGATCAGGGGAAACAATGACCATACTGGTTGAATTCAGTGATATCATCAATCACAAAAACCTAGAGAAAATTGAAGGGATCACAAGGGTAATTCCATTAAAAGATAATAACTGGCTGGTTCAATGCATTGCTGATAAAGACCCCCGTACCGACATTTTTAACTTTGCCGTTCAGAATAAACTGGCGGTTCTTTCGATGCAGAAACAGGAAAAAAGCCTCGAGGAAGCATTTTATGAATTAACACGATGACAGACATTTACGAATTACGAATTACGAATTACGAATTACGATCCGCCTGAGGCGGAACGAGTTTTGACTTACAACTTTATTCCATAATTTAAATGACCCAACCTGGACGAGTCCGAACCAAACAAGAAATCACAAATCTCAAAATACAAATAACAAATAAATATCAATCAACAAAATAACAAATTCAAAGTAATTTGTTTCGTATTTGAAATTTTTATATTGTTCATTATTTGTTTTTTGTGATTTGTTTTTTGTGATTTGTTTTGCCAAAACTTTCAAGATTTCAGAAATAAGATTCTAAATATTTCATTAAATCATTCGACCTGCAAATCCTTTATTCATGGCAAATTTTCTGAAAGCGGTTGCAGAAAAGATCTACCGGGATCATATCGATGATCTTGCAGATTGTTGTATTGTTTTTCCCAACCGCCGTGCCGGCCTGTTTTTTAATAAATACCTGTCAGAACTGGCTGCAAAGCCTTTATGGTCGCCAAACGTTTGTACCGTCAGTGAATTCATGCAGAAATTATCGGGGTTTCAGCCGGCAGACGAACTGAACCTGATATTTGAATTATACAATATTTATAGCGCCATTCGTAAATCAGGCGAGGCTTTCGATAATTTCTACTTCTGGGGGGAAATTCTGCTGAACGATTTTGATGACATTGACAAAAACCTGGTAAATGCGTCCCATTTATTTCAAAATCTTGCAGACATCAGGGAAATTGAAGATCATTTCGATTATCTTACCGAAGAACAACTCGAAGCCATCCGGTCGTTCTGGAAAACATTCTCTCCGAAAAAATACTCCGTTCACCAGGAGGATTTTATTTCCACCTGGTCGGTACTGGCCGAGATTTACCACGAATTCACCCAGTCACTCATCAAAAGGGAGACCGGCTATGATGGTCTGATCTGCAGGCAGGTGGCCGGCATGATCGACAATGGCGCTTTACCTCTGAAATATTCACACTATTTTTTTGTTGGTTTTAATGTTCTGACAAAGTGTGAGGAAAAACTTTTCGATCACCTGATGAAAGCAGGAGCAGCTGAGTTTTACTGGGATTATGACGAACATTACGTGAGGGAGACCTATCATGAAGCCGGGCACTTCCTGAGGGCTAACCTGAAAAAGTATCCGCCATCCGGTCTTTCCTGCAGTTTCAGTGAACTCAGGTCCCCCGACAAGGAAATTGAGATCATTTCAGCGCCGACGGTTCTGGCACAGGCCAAAGTCTGCCACCGTATCCTGAATGAGACAGGTTATAATGGCAACTTATCAGCGGAACACACCGCAATCGTGCTGTCAGACGAAAATCTCCTGATGCCCGTCCTGTATTCTCTTCCGCCTGAAACCGGGGCAATCAATATCACCATGGGCTACCCGCTGAAGAATTCCCCTGCCTATACCCTTGTAATGAGTCTGTTAGAATTACAGAAGACCGCAAAAAAATCCGGCGATGGAAGGTGGCTTTTTTACCACCGGAATGTGTTGCAGTTGCTGAATCATCCGTTTATCAATTCCGGAAGTGATGAGGGGATAAATCAACTGATCAGCAGCATTAGTCTGAATAATAAAATTTATATCCCCGGTGAAGAATTACGGCCCAATGATCTTCTCTCAAAGATATTCCGGAAGATGGAGGATTTCAGTGAGGTTGCCTCTTACCTGCTGGCCGTGTTGCACCAGGTTTTCAGTGAAATTAAAACCGGGCGGGAAAATGAAAACACCCGGATACAACTTGAGTTCGTGTACCACGTTTACCTCTCGGTCAAAAAGCTGAAGAGCTTACTTGCCACCTGGAATATGCAGCCCGGATTTGAAATCTGCCTCCGTATCCTCGAAAAAATCCTGGTAAACCTGAGAATTCCCTTTACCGGAGAACCTCTGGCCGGCCTGCAGGTGATGGGAATATTAGAGACAAGATCGCTCGATTTTGACCATGTGATCATCCTTTCCATGAACGAAGGGATATTCCCGTCGACCGGACAAATGACATCCTTCATCCCGCAAAACATCCGCAAAGGTTTTGGTCTTACCACCACTGAACACCGCGATGCAATTTTTGCCTATCATTTTTACAGGCTGATACAGAGGGCAAACAAGGTGTTCCTTCTCTACAACACACATTCTGACGGCCTTAAATCCGGCGAAATGAGCCGTTATCTCTACCAGTTAAAATACGACAAAGAATACAGGGTGAAAGAAAAAAACCTGTACTTTGACATAGGCTTTTCACCTGCACCTGAAATTAAGATCAGCAAGCAGGAATATATCCTGAGGAAGCTGGAGCAGTTTACAGACCGTAGCGACAGCGACCTGTACCTGTCACCAAGCGCCATCAATACCTGGCTTGATTGCCGCCTGAAGTTCTGTTTCCGTTATATTTACGGCATTTCCGAGCCGGAAGAAGTCATGGAAGATATTGATCCAATGGTGTTCGGAAATATCCTGCATCATTGTCTCAGTACCATTTACGCTCAATTCCCTGATAAAAAGATCAATGCCGGAGGATTAGAGAAAGCTGTTGCGGATAAAAATTTTATTGATGAATGCTTGCTGAATGCCTTAAACAATGAATTTTTTGGTACTTCAGCCCTCGTATCAAAGGATGATCTGTCAGGCAGGAACATTCTGGTTTTTGAGGTACTTCACAAGTATCTTCTGAAAATCCTGAAAACAGACATCAGTTATTCTCCTTTTGAGATTGTTGATCTTGAGAAGAAATTCCTGACTACCTACCAGGTTAATACCGGGAACAGGTTGACGGAAGTGAGGACAGGTGGCCGCATTGACAGGATTGACAAGGTACAGAACAGGATCAGGATCATTGATTATAAGACCGGCATGGCAGAACGACGGTTCATTGATATACCTTCACTTTTTGAAAGGGAAAATGATAAAAGGAATAAAGCTGCTCTCCAGGCCCTGATCTATTCCGCAATATTCAACCGTTGCACCGGAAACACACTTCCCGTTGAACCAGGCTTGTACATCACAGGAAACCTGTACGGCAAATCCTTTGACTACCGGTTGGAATTTAAAGGCGACAATAAAAATTACCAGCCATTGAATAATTAT
>JAPLDU010000133.1 GCA_026391255.1 Bacteroidia bacterium
GGGAACCGGGAAAAAACACCGGCATTTTTGATACATTGTCCTGGGCCGGTTACCTGAAGGACTGGAATGGCCCATCACAGGGTGAAAGACCTTCAGCCTACATCATAATTACCGGTGATACCAGGCTGACCGTCAATTTTTCCTGCGACCAGGGTATCGTAGCTCAGACCATTCTGTTGGCCGCTACCGAAAAAGGTTTAGGCGGTTGCATCATAGCTACCATTGACCGGGCAAAATTATCAGCATTCCTCAATATTCCGCAGTATTATGAGATTCTGCTGGTGATTGCCCTTGGAAAACCAACAGAAAAAGTGGTGATCGAGGAGTTCAGCGATGATGTTAAATATTGGCGCGATGAAAATCAGGTTCATCACGTTCCTAAGCGCAGACTGGAAGACTTGATACTTGATCTCTGATTTATTGACGAATTTATGTTTGTATTAGTGTATTAACAAAAATATATTGACGCGTTCTGGCAAAAAATTCCAAAAAACAAATCACAAAAAACAAATAATAAACAATATCAAAATTTCAAATTCGAAATATCTAAATCTTACTTGCTGTGCAAACTGAAATGTCCGTTCTTCTGAATCATAAACCAGTTTTGAATTTGTCGTTTTGTTGATTGAAATTTATTTGTATTTTGAGATTTGTGATTTTTTGTTTGGTTATGGCTAGTCCACGTTAGGATATCCTGATACCTGATACCTGATTCCTGATTTATAACTCATCACTCATAACTCATAACTCATAACTCATATAATCATGTACGAATATATTCACGGGAAACTGGTCAGGCTTACTCCTGCCTTTGCTGTTATTGAAAATTCCGGTATCGGGTATTTCATAAATATCACTTTGTTTACTTATTCCCAATTGGAAGGTAAGTCAGAATGCCAATTGTACATACACCAGGTAATCAGGGAGGATGCTCAATTGTTATACGGATTTTCCGGCATTAACGAAAGGGACATGTTCAGGCATCTCATTTCAGTATCAGGCATTGGCAGCAATACGGCACGGATGATGCTTTCATCTCTTTCCTGCAATGAGATTGAAGAAGCCATTTTGCGCAGCGATGTCAACCTTCTGAAAACCATTAAAGGCATTGGACTCAAAACAGCCCAGAGAGTGATCATAGACCTGAAAGATAAGCTTGGTAAAGCATCTCCGGCAGGTGAAATATTTTCAACTATCCAGGCAGGTGGCCCCAGGGAAGAATCAATATCAGCATTAATTATGCTCGGATTCTCAAAATCAACTGTCGAAAAGGTGATTGACAGGGCGCTTTCCTTGAAAAGTAATTTAAGTGTTGAAGAGTTAATTAAAACCGCGCTGAAACAATTATAATAGATTTTATCCGTTTTTTAGCTTTTGACTTTCGTTTTCGACTGTATGGTTCAATCATAATTGGGTCAGCTATTGGGAAAAATAATCAGATACCTCTTTGCAGGGATATTAATTATAGTGTTATGGGCAGTGATTTATTCCACCACTGCTTCTATCGATATATTTCATAAAACCAGGCAAAATAAACCTGAATCTGAGAAAAAGGAGATCAGTATCATTGAATTGCCGGTACAGGTTCCTGATACCAATAAAAAAGACACCTCAAAACTGCCCTACTCTTTTCATGATGAGGATAATTACCCGGTGAACAATGTCAATGAATCGGAGTCGCCGCTTTATCTTCATGCCCCTACCAATATTACTTCAACCGTTGAATTTGATCCGGTCACGAACCAGTATGTTTTTTCACAGAAAATTGGTAACCTGAATTACCGTTTGCCGGCTTCCATGAGCCTGGAAGATTATCGTAAATACGAGTTCAATAATTCGGTCAATTCCTACTGGAAGCAGAAATTACATGGCGAAAGTTTTGAAAAACAACAGACCATCATCCCCCAGTTATATGTTGGAGGGGAAGTTTTCGACAGAATATTCGGCAGCAATGTGATCAACATTCAGCCCCAGGGCTCTGCTGAACTGATCTTCGGAGTCAATATCGATAAAACTGCCAATCCGACCTTACCACTCAAACTGCAGAAAACAACCACTTTTGATTTCCAGGAAAAGATACAGATGAATGTTACCGGCCAGATTGGTGACAAGATGAAGCTGCAGGCCAATTACAACACTGAATCCACCTTTGATTTTGAGAATAAAATGAATCTCAGGTATGAGGGAAAAGAGGATGAGATAGTCCAGGTGGTGGAAGCCGGTGATGTGAATCTTCCCCTTTCCGGAACTTTGATCACCGGAAGCCAGAGCCTCTTTGGCCTGAAAACGGAACTGCAGTTCGGGAAACTCAGGGTCACTTCGGTATTAACACAGCAGAGGGGGCAGTCTCAGCAAATCAACGTACAGGGAGGTGCACAACTGAGTGATTATACGGTACAATGCGATAATTACGAAGCAAACAAACATTTCTTCCTTTCGCAGTATTTCAAGGACCATTATGATGAATCCCTGAAAAACCTGCCCATCATTAACTCCGGTGTGGGTAACCAATAAAACCGGTAATTTCCTGCAATCAAGAAATATTGTTGCCTTCCTTGATCTCGGTGAAGGCCGCTATGTTTCTGCCGCTAATGAAGGGTACGGTTTATACAGCCCTTCAACCAATATATTTAATGAAGTTATTGCTACACCAACTGTTACCGAGCCTGAGTTTCCGCACAACGACTGGAATGACCTGTATCATAAAATGGTTACCTCTTATAATGCCATCAGAAATATCAACCAGGTGACCACTACGCTTGGGAGTAGTTATTTTACCGGCGCTCACTTCCTGAATGGACAGGATTATGAAAAAGTGGAAAATGCACGTTTATTGTCAACCACTGAATATACGCTGAATCCAAAACTGGGATATATTTCACTCAGTTCGGCTCTTAACGCGGATGAGGTGCTGGCTGTTGCTTACGAATATACAATACGTGGCAAGACATTCAGGGTGGGTGAGTTTTCACAGGATGGACCGTCAGCTCCCAATGCCCTGTTCCTGAAAATGCTCAAAGGTACCTACCTTTCTCCCAGGATCGTGATCCAGTCAACCCCGGTGCAGAGAAGAGTCAGTCCTACATGGGAACTGATGATGAAAAACATTTATTCGATAGGCGCTTACCAGATCAATCCCCAGGGTTTCCTGTTAAATGTAATGTATCAGAATGATAAAACAGGATCAGCCATCAACTATATTCCTGAAGGGCCAAAGCCTGACGAAGGCGGGATCAATGGCAAAGTCCTGATCCAGGTGCTTAATCTCGACAACCTGAATTCTAATCTTGATCCCTCTCCCGACGGCACCTTCGACTTCATTGACCAGGTAACCATCAATGCCAATAACGGAAGAGTCATCTTCCCCGTCAGGCAACCATTTGGTAAATACCTCCGCAATAAAATCACGGGTGGCAATCCTGTTTACAACACCATTGCTGACAAATACGTGTTCCAGGAACTGTACGATTCTACCCAGAGCTGGGCCAAACAAATCGCGGAGAAAGACAAATTCTTCCTTCAGGGTTCGTATCAGTCGTCCTCCAGTTCTGAAATTAACCTGAATGCGACCAATATTCCGCAGGGATCTGTGAAAGTCACGGTTGGCGGGAGTCAGCTGATAGAAGGTCAGGATTATACCGTTGATTATAACCTTGGAAGGGTAAAGATCATTAACCAGGGATTACTGGAATCCGGAGCACAGATCAAGATCTCACTGGAAAGCAATTCACTTTTCAATATACAGACAAAGACACTGTTAGGTTCTCATCTTGATTATAAATTCAACAGTGATTTTCATATCGGTGGCACCATTCTTCATTTATCGGAAAGGCCGCTTACGACCAAGGTTAACATTGGCGACGAACCCATTTCAAATACCATCTGGGGCCTTGACGGTTCTTACCGTACCAATGCACCGATGATTACACATTTAATTGATAAGCTTCCATTTATTGATACAAAGGAAGTCTCAAACGTGGCGGCCAGCGCTGAGTTTGCCCAGCTGATCCCCGGCCATTCCAGTGTTCTGGGTTCCAGCGGGACTTCATACATTGATGATTTTGAAGGTACCACAACCAATATGGATATCATGATTCCCAGTGCGTGGGTACTTGCCAGTACACCTGATCTACAGCCGGACAAGTTCCCTGAGGCAGCCCTGAACAACGACCTTGCGTATGGCTTTAACCGTGCCAAACTGGCATGGTTCTCCATTGATCCGAGCTTCCTGAGGAACGATGCCAATACACCGGCCTGGATCCATTCTCATCCTGACATGCAATCGAGTAATTTTGTCAGGGAAGTGGATGAAAAGGAAATTTTCCCTAATAAACAGACTCCCAATGGTATACCTACTCAAATCCAGACATTGAACCTGGCATATTACCCTAGCGAAAAAGGACCATATAATTATGATGTTGCTCCGAACCGCTTTTCTGCAGGTCTTCTCACCGATGGAAGCGGCTTACTGGCCAACCCGGCATCGCGCTGGGGCGGTATCATGAGAACGGTTGATAATAATGACTTTGAAGCAGCCAATGTTGAATTTATTGAGTTCTGGTTGCTCGATCCTTTCTGTGAAGATCCCGACAGCAGCAATACCGGAGGAAAACTTTATTTCAACCTGGGAAATATCTCGGAAGATATTCTCAAGGATTCAAGAAAAGCCTTTGAGAACGGGCTTCCCAGATCGGCTTCCGATACGCTGAATGTTGATACCACTGCCTGGGGCCGTGTACCAACCATCCAGTCGCTGGTCAATGCTTTTGACAATGACCCGCAAAGCCGCCAGTACCAGGATATCGGCCTCGACGGCCTCAACGATACTCAGGAGCAGTCTTTCTTTTATAAAAAATATATTGTCAGGATTGACTCACTGCATAATGCCGGCAGACTGAACGACTCAATGTATAATGTATTGAAGAAAGATCCATCTCAGGATGATTTTCATTTTTACCTGGGAAACCCATACGATAGTTTGCATCTTGGAATTCTCGACAGGTATAAGAAATACAACGGGCTCGAAAATAATTCGCCTGTTTCAACCTCCACTTCGGCCACTTACCAGGCCCAGTCAAGCATCAACCCTGACATGGAAGACATTAACCACGACAATACACTGAGCGAAGGTGAAAGTTATTACCAGTATGAAGTTCCCATCACTTACCAGAATTTATTGCACGACAAAAAATATATAACCGACGAAATTGAAGCAACCGTTACCCTGAAGAATAACAAAATCAGCCATGTAAAATGGTACCAGTTCAAGATTCCGATTTATGAGCCCGATAAAGTACTGGGTTCTATCTCAGATTTCAAATCTATCAGGTTTATCAGGATGTTTGTCAAAGGGTTCAGCCAGAAGGTAAACCTGCGTTTTGCCACACTTGACCTGGTGCGCGGCGAATGGCGCAAATACGACCTTTCTCTGAAGGAAGGCAATGAATACACAATTTCTCCGCAGCCCGGCGATGCAAATTTTGATTTATCATCTGTGAACATTGAGGAAAACGGTACACGTACCCCGGTCAATTATGTTTTGCCTCCCGGTATCAGCAGGGTAATTGATCCGACCAATCCCCAGCTGACCCAGTTGAACGAACAGTCAATGCTGCTCAAGGTTGTCAATCTTGCTGACGGAGATGCACGGGCCGCTTATAAAAATGTTCAGTTGGACGTCAGGGATTACAAGAGATTGCAAATGGAAGTTCATGCTGAGGAAATTCCGGGTTATCCTGTGCACGATAACGATCTGACTGTTTTTCTCAGGATTGGCGCGGATTATAAACAGAATTTTTATGAATACGAGGTACCTCTGAAAATTTCTCCACCTGGCTCATATGATAATAATGTGGATGCTGAACGTAAAAAAGTCTGGCCTGTCAAAAACCGTATTGATTTTTATTTTGAAGTCTGGCAGAGCCTGAAACAACTGCGTAACGATATTATGCGTCAGAGTGGCTCAGGGATTAATCTGGCCTCCCATTTTTCCAGGTATATAGATCAGAACGGCAAATTAATCACAGAAAATGTGATCGGATCTGACACGATCAATAAGGTAACTATCTGCGGTAATCCTAATCTCAGCAATATCAGGACCATCATGATAGGCATCAGGAATCCCGATAATCCGAATAATGATGATCCGAAGTCGGGAATCATCTGGGTAGATGAATTAAGGCTCACCGATTTCAATGAAATAGGAGGTTGGGCGGCCAATGCAAGGGTAGTCACCAAACTGGCCGACCTTGGAATGCTTACTGTGTCGGGAGGTATAAGCACACCGGGTTTTGGCAGTATTGAAAGTAAAGTTGGCCAGAGAAGCAAGGAAGAGGTACTTCAGTATTCCATTTCTTCCAACCTTGAACTGGGTAAGTTCTTCCCACAGAAAGCCGGGGTCAAAATACCCATGTATGTTGGTTATTCCGAGACATTTAAAAACCCGCAGTACAACCCTCTTGACCCGGATATACTTTTTTCCGAAGCGCTCAATAATGCACCCAACAAAAAAGCGAGGGATTCGCTTAAACATGTAGCGCAGGACTATACGAGAACGAAAAGCATAAACTTTACCAATGTTCAGATTAACAAAGGCATGAAACAGAAGCCAAGTTTGTTCGATATTTCAAACCTGTCGCTGAATTATTCATTTAATGAGACTTTTCACAGAGATATTAATACGGAATACGATCTGACCAAGAATTACCGCGGAGGCCTGGCGTATAATTTCAATACACAATCGAAGAATGTTACTCCCTTTTCAAAGTTAACGTTTCTTAAAGGTAAGGCATTCAGTCTTATCCGGGATTTTAATTTTTATTTCATGCCTCAGCAGATATCCCTGAGAACTGAAATGGAAAGATCATATGAGCAAACGCAGCTCAGGAATATCAGCAATCCGGATATTATTATCTATCCAAGTTATAAGAAAGACTTTACCTGGAACAGGATGTACGATGTCCGGTACGACCTGTCACGGGGTATAAAACTTGATTTTACTGCCACTAACATGGCAAGGATTGACGAGCCCGACGGCAGAGTCGACAAGAGTGACAAGGCACAATATCAGCACTGGAAGGATTCGGTACTGACCAACATATCCAATTTCGGGCGCACGACCCAGTACCACCATATGATGAATGCCAACTGGAACACACCGCTTAACAAGTTGCCATTGCTCGACTGGACGAGCCTGACGGCCAGATATAATGCTACTTACGACTGGACTGCAGGTTCGCTTGAAAAGGATTCAATTACCGGAAAGAAAGAGAACAAAATCGGCAATACCATTAAGAACACCAATACATATCAGCTTAATGGCCAGGTTACACTTACTACAATCTATAATAAAATTCCATTCCTGAAAAAGATCAACCAGCCAAGTCAGCAAAAAGCGCTCCCAAAAGGTAACAAAGGCACTAAAAATGCAAAAGGGAAAGATAATAACCCGGGAGGTGATAACCAGGGTGATGCCGGAAAGTTCGAGCGACAGCAGAAAATAATTGACGAAAACAGGGTTTCATATACAGTTGATAAGGATTATAAAAAAGTGCGTGTATTAGTGAACGGCCGTAAGAAACTTAAGGAAGATATCTGGCTTATTGTCCTGAAGAATACCCTCAAAGCGCTGATGGGCGTGAAGAACATATCTGTTTCATATTCTCAGAACAACGGAACCTTATTGCCAGGTTACATGGAAACAACCAAGTTCTTTGGACTTCACGAAGATGCTAATAAAATACTGGCTCCGGGTATTCCTTTTATTCTCGGCTACCAGGATCCTAAATTTGCTGAGAAAGCCGGCAAACGGGGCTGGCTATCAAGCGATCCTAATGTTAATTCGCCTTATATCATGAATTCTACCGAAACCTGGAATGTTAGAAGTACTATCGAACCGGCTGATGGACTGAGAATTGAACTGACTGCCCAGAGAACCATGACAAAAAACAACAATTCCTTTTATTACCCGGATGCAAGTGGTAATTTCAAAGCCACCGGGGGTACAACCACCGGTAATTTCAGTATGTCCTTCCTTGCCTGGTCTACGGCTTTTGAAAAGGTGGAGAGTAATACCTACTGGACAAATTCCTTCCGTAATCTGTTGAATTCGAGAATAATCATTGCCCAGCGATTACGTGACCAGAGACTAAAAACCGATAACCAGTACACTGGTGCAACAGTTGATTCAACCGGCTTTCCTGACGGGTTTAGTCCTACGGCCCAACAGGTTCTGATCCCTGCATTCATGTCTGCCTATTCCGGTATCAGCCCTTCAAAGATAACCCTCGCGACTTTCCCGTCGGTTCTTAATATGATGCCTAACTGGAGAATCACCTATGACGGCCTCACCAAAATTGATTGGTTCAAAAAATACTTCAAATCGATTACCATTAATCATACCTACCGGTGTACCTACAATATCGGAAGTTATAGCACGAACCTCCTGTATGCACCTGATCTGGATGGGATTTCGAGGGTACGTGACATACTCAATGTCAATTATCTACCCGAGCATGAAATCGCATCTGCTTCAATCAATGAACAATTCAGCCCGCTCATCGATTTCGACATGACCTGGAACAATAGCCTGATGACCAAAATTGAGATCAGGAAAACGAGGAACCTCGAGCTGACCTTATCAAATAACCAGGTGACCGAGACCAGAAGTGACGAGTACATTATTGGTGCAGGTTACCGGATCAAAGATCTGAAACTACACATGAAAGCGGGAGGGAAGACCACCGAGTTCAAAAGCGACCTGAACCTGAAACTCGATCTGTCCATCCGGTCAAATATGACAATTATGCACCAGATACTGGAGAACTCAACACCTTCCATCATCCCGGTTACCGGCATTACTCCCAGCAACCAGCGTAACCAGTTAACATCAGGCCAGATCATCTATTCAATCAAAACATCGGCTGATTATTCGCTGAGTACCCGTTTCAACCTGAAATTCTTCGTTGATACCACTATTACCAATCCATATGTTGCCTTATCATATCCTACAACCAATACCAATATTGGTTTCAGCATAAGGTTCACCCTGGCGAACTAAAGATTTGAAGATTTGAGGATTTGAAGATTTGAAAATTTGAGGATGTGAAGATTGAATCCATTCCGAAAAGTAGAAATTTTTAACTAAAGTCCTGTAACAAGTTGATTATCAATTACCACTACCTTAAGGTAGCGGCAAGTTATATCGCTGAGATATAGGGCTTTAGCCAAATTGGTTTCATAAATAAGTTCTTTTCGGAGTAGACTCAAGATTTGAACAATCGAACAAACTAACATTCGAGAATATAACAAGTCAAAAGTCAATTCACCAGTCACCACTCACCATTCACCACTCACCATTCACCATTCACCACTCACCATTCACCACTCACCACTCACCATTCACCATTCACCATTCACCATTCACCATTCATCACTTCATCACTTTGTCACTTCATCACTTCATCACTTCATCACCTCATCACCGGACACTTCTTTCACTTGACCTGATTTAACCTAAACATAATCATTTGTTAATAGCTGGTTATTAATTGAAGCTTTCTTTTGTATCAATTATTAATAGCTATGAAATGAAGAGTTAAGGATGAGTAAAATATCATATAATAATAGAATTAACGGTTCTCTTTGTATTTCTTCATCTCCCGTTGGGTATTGATTATTTGAATATTATATTAAACCTAAATTTATTTATTACATTAATATTGCTTAATCCACTAAATATCATTTGATTATATTCGTATATCGTAAATCGTAATTCTAAAATTAATATAACAAAAAATCACCTAATATGAGTATCATAATAAGCCAGTTTAATGATTCTTATTTCCCGGTAATGGATGGAGTAGGAATGGTTGCACATAATTACGCTTTGTGGATCAACCGTAAATATGGAAGATCATATCTTGTGGCGCCGGAAGTAAATGATTACCAGGATGACGTTGAGTACAAAGTATTCAGGTTCAAATCAGTACAACTACCTGGGATGAGTCCCTACAGGATCGGATTGCCTTTTATAGATTATAAGTTTAAGAATAAGCTTAATAATACGCCCGTCGATCTTGTTCATGCACATTGCCCTTTTATTACAGGTCAGCTGGCCAAAAGTATTTCGGTCAGGCAGAATATTCCTTTAGTTGCCAGCTTTCATACCAAGTATTACGATGATTTTATGAAGGTCACCAATTCGAGATTGATCAGTAATGCGATGATCAGAATGATTGTTGATTTTTATAATTCAGCTTCGCTGGTGATTGTCCCGAATAAAGCAACTGGCAGGACGCTGCGGGAATATGGTTATAAGGGGAATTTTAACATCATCAGTAATGCCACTGACTTTGAAGTATATGATGCTGAAATAAAAGATGGGTATAAAAGAAAAGGCCTGGAACTGACAGAATCCGGTGATGAGGAAATCAGATTTTTATTCGTAGGACAACTCCGTTGGGAAAAGAATGTAAGAATGATCGTTGATTCATTAAATATTCTGAAGCAGGGAAACCATCCATTCAGGATGATCTTTGCCGGAGAAGGTTATGCTCAAAAGGAACTTAGTGAGTGTAACGAAATAACTTGGTTATTTCAAAAAAATATATTTCCTTTGCAAAATGGGAAATATAAATTTAATAAGCAAGCGATATGACCTATTATCTCCATTAATGAATGAGAAGATGAGGAGGTTATGGTTC
>JAPLDU010000155.1 GCA_026391255.1 Bacteroidia bacterium
ACAAATTCAACTGACAAGAGTTCATATGGCTTTCCAGGAGGGGGAAAATTAACATTTATTGAATCCGAATTTTCCACTCTAAATGCATATGAGTTGCCAAAATTTTGTTTTAGCTTTAACTTGGAAGGAATAGGTTGAGACTGATAACCAATAAAACTCATTATAATGAAAATAATTCCAATTGTCCTGATCGTTTTTTATATGTCGCAGTTGTATTCATTGGGACAGCCAGTAGAATATCTTTTGCATGAAAACTGGAAAGCGAAAAGAGTTACTGATGTGACAGCCGACGGATCGGAAATTACGGGGAATGATTACAAACCGGAGGGATGGCTTGATGCAGTGGTTCCCGGAACCATACTGACAACCCTTTTACACAATAATCAGATTCCGGATCCATTCTTCGGAATGAATAATAATCTTATTCCTGACGTGTATAATACAGGAAGGGATTATTATACCTATTGGTTTTTTAATGAGTTTGAAACACCTGAGATTAAAGAAGGTCAGGAGGTTTGGCTTAACTTTAGGGGGATAAATTATTTTGCCGATATATTCCTGAATGGGAAAAGGGTAAATACAAAAACACATCAGGGCATGTACCTCAGGGAAAAATACCTGATTACAAAGTATCTGAATAAAGGAAAATCGAATAAGCTGGCAGTTTGGGTAGCACCACCCGATCCTGTTGGAAATGCTTATACAGGCCAGGGTGGCGATGGAACCATTGGCCGTAATGTAACCATGCAATGTACTGCAGGATGGGACTGGATTTGTCCTATCCGCGACAGAAATACCGGTATATGGGACCAGGTTTGTGTTGAAATTACAGGATCAGTCGATATCCGCAATCCTTATATCGAAACCAGGGTCCCGCAAATAAGAATACCCGGGAAAAAACAGGATCCTGCATATATCAAAACATCGGTTGATTTGAAAAGTTCCTCATTTCAAATGGTGCAGGGAACACTGAAATTGGAAACAGACGGGCGCAAAAGTACTTTAAAAGTTATCCTTAATCCTTTGGAAGAAAAGACCATACAGCTTCCTGAGATTCAAATTGAAAATCCTCTTTTATGGTGGCCCAACGGAATGGGAGATCATCCACTCTATAACATGAAAATTGATTTTATTGCAGAGGGGGGGACGATAATGGACTCGGAAAAGATATCTTTTGGCATCAGAGAAACCGGTAATTATTTTGATGAAAAGATTAAATCCCGTGTGTTCACTGTGAATGGTCAGAAAGTATACGAAGCTGAAGTAAGATTGCATGCCGGAATGAACATGAACATGATCAGGGTTTGGGGAGGAGGCCTGACCGAAAGGCCGGAATTTTATAATGCATGCGATAAATATGGTATATTGGTATGGCAGGATCTCTGGGTATCAGGCGACTGTAACGGGGAGTGGAATGATGCTACAAAAAAAGAATCACAGGCCAGGCGCAAAGCTTATCCTGACAATCACGAACTGTTCCTTGAATCAGTAATAGATCAGGTCAGAATGCTGAGAAATCACCCAAGCCTTTATTTGTGGTGTGGAGGAAATGAAACCCTGCCTCCTGCTGACATCCTGAAGGCTCTGGAAGAGAGCATTTTGCCAAA
>JAPLDU010000043.1 GCA_026391255.1 Bacteroidia bacterium
AGGCGACCCGGAAGAACCTCCTGAATCGCTTACAGTAACTGTATATGTTCCGGCACAAAGACCTGTCAAATCCTGTGTCGTTGGCCCGTTGCTCCAAATGTAATAGTAGGGTGTCGTTCCTCCGCTTACCGTAATGTCAATGGAACCGGCACATGCCCCGAAACAAATATTGTTAGTTTTATTTCCTGTGACAGAAAACGTTCCGGAACCGAACTCATCAGCGCCAATGCAAGGTGCAATTGTACTCCTGGCATCTCCGTCAATATCAGTGGTAATGCCTGCAATGGGAGTACCGGCATTATCAAGTGCAGCAAGAGAAGTATGCAAATCTGTAGCGGAAAAAAAGTTTGGATTGATGGATAAGGAGTGGGCATCCAGACCCGAAGCAGCCTGCCATCCGGCAAGGTTTGATTGAGCCCATGACCAGATGCTGAAATTAACAGTTTGAGAAGTATAGAAATCATTGTAATCGGAAGTTATACCTGTAAAGCTATAAGCTTCAATTACATAACTGCCATGAGTAACAATAATATTGTTTTTAATATCAATAGTCCCTGAGGTATTATCAAAATTTAATCCATACCCTGGGTTAGCAGTATTAGTGCTTGTACAGTTAATACTGTTAAAATAAAAATTAGTATATGTTGATGAAGAAGAAGTAATGCTGCCGGGGTAAAGTGATGCATTAGAAATAAAGTTATTGTATATCAGTGCTTGTGCAGAAGCCGTACCAGGGCAGTCATGCCGGTATATACCAATGCCATTATTTACATTGCCGGGAATAATGATCTTGTTTCCTGCAATCACACTGTTATTATAATTATTATACATCATAATTCCGTAATAATAATCGGCAGATGATGTACTGGCAGTGATGCTGTTCCCTGTAATGACAGGTGAATCCTCGTATTGCAAATACATTCCATAGTATGTCTGGTTAGTGAAAATATTGTTACTGATCACAGTTCCTGTTTCATAAGGGGAAGAAGTAGCTCCAAACCAACGAATTCCGTATGAACCATTTTCAAGACGGCAGGCATTAATTGTTATGGAATTATTAAGAACAGCGTCCTTAAAAACAATCGTCAGGTTATATGACGTGCTGCCAGTAACAGCTAAACCAACGAGTCTGCAATGCTGGAACTGAATATCATGTGTAGTTCCGGTAACATTGATCACAGTACCATTAGAATTGGTCGCATCAACAGCTTTGAATGTGAGATTTTTCCAGATGAGATACTGGGCGCCGCTCAATTGAATGACAAAATTATTGTATATGGAGTTGTTTGCCTGGATGGTCACACTGGAACTATCGCCGTTGGCTGCCTGGAAAGTTACGGTATTTGTCGCTGAAATGTTTGGGATTGCTATATCACCCCATATATGTTGTTCAGTATATGTACCGGCTGCAACATTAAAAATAACAGGACAGGAAACCCCATAATTCTGCAGTGCAGATTTCGCAGCTGCAAACGAAACGAAATTTACCGAACTGGCAGGCAGAGAAGGGTTAATGGTGTAGGTACCACACAAAGGTACTGCAGCAATAGTCCTGTTTCCGGCCGGGTCACTAACTGTCGGTGTATGCGAAACACCTGCAATAACCACTGAGTTGTAAACGGCATCCACCACATTACCTATAGTGGCCGTAGTGCTTATGTTATAAACAAGCCAGAAATAATTGGTATTTGGCTGTAATAACTGCGATCCGGTAAAAGAGAATGAGCCACTGGGATTTACCACTGTGCTGCCGAATTGACTGGTTTGGTCAAAGGTGCTGCTGGTACCTGTATAATAGACTTTTGCACCTGCAATGTCAGCAGCGCTGGTCGAACCTGAAGTATTAAAGGTAAACCCGGTAAGAGTGAGCGGGTTCAGTGAAATACTATTCATGGTAACATCCAGCCTTAATATCTGTGCATCGGCAGCACCCGGCGAAACAGTGCCTGTTGATGCCTGGTTGGCGGTGGTAGATAAAAACGCCATGGGTGGCGGGGTAAACTCATCAGCGCCAATACAAGGTGCAGTAGAATTCCTGGTATCTCCATCAATATCAGTGGTAATACCCGTGATAGGAGTACCGGTATCATAAAATGCAGCAAGAGAAGTATGAAGATCTGTGGTAGATGTAAAGCCTGGATCCACTGAGACTGAGTGGGTATCCTGGCCTGATAATGTCCTCCAATTGGTAAAAAATAATTGATAACTTCCCCATATAAACCAGGTCCCCTCTGAATTCGAGTTGTATAGGTCGTTGTAATCTGAAGTCAACAATGTATTGCCAGTTGCAACTATTACGTAACTTCCCTGGGTGGCTATTATATTGTTTTTAATATCTACTGTTCCTGAACAATTATATACATTTAAAGCATAATTAGCGGGATTGGTGGTTGTATTGTTAATACTGTTAAAATAAAAATTACTGTAGGGCGATGTAGTATTACCAATGGTCCCGGGATATGCTGATGCATCAGATATAAAGTTATTGTATATCATACCAGGAGCAGAAACCGTACCTGTGCAGTTTAACCTGTACATCCCGTGACCATAAGTAGTAGTGCTGGGAATGATGATTTTGTTTCCTGCAATAACACTGTTATTCTGATTATTATCTTCTTCAATTCCATAGTAACTTGTTGCTGTTGAGGAGCTGGCCGTGATAGTATTTCCGGTAACGGTAGAACCATCCAGATAAGTTAAGTATATTCCATAATAAGTCTGGTTAATGAAAATATTATTACTGATCACCGTTCCTGTCTCGTAGGGTAATGGAGTATTGGCAACCCAGTATATTCCCCAGGAACCATTTTCAAAACGGCAACCATTAAAAGTCATGGAATTATTAGCAACTCCAGTTTTGTAAACAATAACCTGCTCTGTTCCTCCTGATGCAGCTAATGCAATACCAGTGAATCGGCATTGCTGGAATTGAATGTTTTGTGTTGTTCCTGAGACATTGATTGCAGTACCATAATAACCACTTAAAGATTTGAATGTGAGCTTCTTCCAGATAAGATATTGTGCACCGTTCATCTGGAATACATAATTTGTTGACGGAGTGTTGTTAGCCTGTATAATGACACTGGAACTGTCGCCGTTGGCTGCCTGGAAAATAACGGTATTTGTCGATGAAATATTAGGGATCGCAGTATTGCCCCAGGAAAGTTGTTCATTGTATGTTCCGGCTGCCACATTAAATGTAACAGGACAGGATACTCCGAATGTCTCGAGCGCTGTTTTAGCAGAGGCAAATGAAACGAAATTAGTAGTACTGGCAGACAGCGATGAGTTAATAGAATAAGTACCGCAAAGCGGGGGATTAAATGTATAAACCAGGTTGCTATATGAAAAGGAGGCAATAGAATTATTGGCTGCTGTCATCGAGGTGGTAGCCGGACTTCCCGGGCTCACACTGATAAAATGGCCACTGCCGCCTGTCTGGTCAACAAGACCGATCGAACCGGTTGATCCGGAATATATGTTGATAGCGCCATAGCAAAATTGCACTGCATTACTGGTTTCATAAAGTTTTATCTGGAAATTATAAGTATGTGTTGAACCACCGCTGACAGGATAGACATTAGGACCCCATTGTGCCGTGAATAAACGGTATGGCGCTGTACCGGTGGTTGTGTATTTAATATCTGAGGTAGCAGCAGCATTCATATCATCCCAATATGGACAAATAAAGTTAGCATATGAGGTTGACGCCAGATCATTGTTTGAAGCCACAGAGGTAGTAATACCTCCCATCTGCATCCAACCATTGGTGCATAACTTAACCTGCGTATACACAGTGCCACAATAAGTGAAATTAAAACCTATAGAAAGTGCCGCAGAGGTGGCATCATTACCACTGATACCGGCAGAAGTTCCGCTGATAGATGTGTAGGTTGCAGAAGACTGAACTAATGAATAAGAACTCAATGACTGCGAATTAACCGTTGGAACAATACCGGTCAATAATACCATTAAAACGATGAAAAATCTGTATAAATTTCTCATAATCAATTTATTTAGTTATTATAATATCATCAAATATTTTGTTTTATCAGCATAATATTCAACTGATCGAAGGGATATCATATGCAACTTTAGCCATTGCTAAAATCAACCCGTGTGCCTGTAATTCCTTTCGTAAGGATACATCAAAGACCGGAATGCCTATATTTTTAAAATACAGTATATCAGTCATTACTTTCTTTAAAGAAATAGTTCATGTAAAAATACGAATAATAATTTTTATTATATTATTAACAATAATTTAAATTTTTATTAAGCAATGACTTGATCCGGAATATTTGGATTAGTTATTTACAAGGTCTGGGAGGAGCGTAAGCAATTGATTTCAGAAATTTTTTATTCAGATTATCAGTAATCAAATCTCGGATTTACTACGTTATTATAGATAGAACCAAAAGTATAGGTGATACCTAAGCTGATATAATATGAATATTGTGTAGCTAACTGATGTTGCTGCAACAGCACTTCTTCGTACGTGGCGCTGCCTTTTTGCAATGCAAGCTGGTCATGTATTCCCGAAACATATAAATATCCATTTACCGATAAGCCATTGAATATCCTTACGTTAATATTAGCACTGAAATAAAGATTATTTTTCCTGAAATCGTGAAGGTAATTACTGTACACAACCGAAGTGTTGGCTGAGCCCCATTTTTTTTTTATTTTTTTTCCCATTCCAAGTGAATGTGAAAGAAGTGTTTCTTTGAGTTTATTATAAATTGTCGTATCAATATACTGATTGAAGTCGAAGCCGATTTTATAACGAAAAGTAATCAGTTTGCTTGACGATATATCATAAGGAAATACGTCATATTCAACTCCTGCCGAGAGGCCGTTGTCTGATTTAATGTTACTGAAAGTACTGGTGTATAAATAATAGAAATAGCCTGCCGACCAGTGTTTACCGAGTGATTTAATATAGCTGTGATCGAATCTGTTGGTCCTGTGATAGGTGCGGATGTCGGTAGTATCGTTATAGACGTATTTGGCTTTACTATAGCTACTATTCACACTGAAATTGATTTTCCGGTCTGGTGTCACCTGGCGCGCTGAGGCATAGGTGCTCACCTGCAACTGTGTGTAATTCTGGTCACCATTTCCGTATCCTGATACATTTATATTATAAACCCAGCTTTTCCATTTATCCTGCACTTTTTCGTTTCCCGATTCAGGCAAATTCGATTTGATTTCAATTAGTTTGTTACCGGGCGTTTTCATGACAAAGCGCATCAATCCCATTTTTAAAATCCTCACAATTTCGGCCCGGTTTTCATCCTGTGTATTATTTACGCTGGTTGCCTGTTTAATAGTGTCGTTCATGCCCTCAAATTCTTTTTTGCCGATGAACATAAAAAGAAATTCATTTCCACCGGAACCGGTAGTGTTTTCAGTAATAATTACCTGAACCTGAGATTCCTTCGGGTCACGGACATAGTTCACATAATCTATCTCTTTACGGATATACGAAAAATCGCAATAATAGCAGGTTCCGATGTCCATAAATACTTTCAGTGCATTTGAAAGCATACTGTCTCTTTTCAGAGAATCTGCTTTCGAAGTCTGTGCCTTTGAATTTAAAGTGAGCACCAGACAGGTGCAAATTACAATCAAGATGTTTCTCATATTTTTAAAATCAAAATGACTGAACAGAATATAATGAGGGCTAACTCTATGCTGGTTATGTCTTTCATTATTTTTTAAGATCAGTCCAGGTTGTGAATATTGATATAATACTTAAATTTTCTGAAAAATGTAAATCTATAAATATTCAGGTTTTTTTGATTTAAGAGTCATAGCTTATCAGCTTTGATCCTTTAAATTATCAGAATGTAGTTAAACTTTGAAAACCACGTTCTTTGGGCGTGGTAGTTTAATCGTGGGAAATGGATTTTCAGTAACAAATCTGAAGGTATCCGGACATTGTTGTCTTTAAACAAATTTTGCTGCGTACTAACCTGGATAACAAGAAATATTATAAAGAATACTGAAAGGTTGCATTTTTCATTTTACAATAACTCAGATAACGTTTATCTTAGGATTGTCATTCTTCTAACCTCTGTTCCCAGGGTTGTTTCAAGCCTATACAGATATACGCCCGGAAGCATATCTTTTGATATAAATTCAATCTTATGACTACCTGTTTCCATTTCACCTTTTACCAGGTTCTGAATCTTTTCACCCAATACATTAAGTAATTGCAGGTTTACTTTCATTCTTCCAGGAATATAAAATTCTATTGTTGTAGTACCTTTGAATGGATTAGGAATATTCTGGAAAAGTGCGATTGTTTCATTTTCTTCACCCAATAGTTTGATATTACCAGCAACACCAATCCCGTTAACTCTGTATAATCCATCACCTTCAGTCCAGCTCTCAACATAAATTGGTATTTCTTTACGTGTCGAGGGGTTCCACAGTTTCAGTATGAATGGTTCTCCAACAGCCAAGCCGTCTTTTTCAGGTGTTGTCTCATCATCACCCCAGATGGTAATAACAATAAAATTACCATCAGCATCAGATGAACCAACCAATAATCCACTTTGGTCAAAGACACCGATCTCACAATTCGTAATTCGCTCCGCCTCAGGCAGATCGTAATTTGTAATCTCCAGTGTCATATTATTACCGGTATTCACAGGTTTGCCAAAAAAATGCGTTTCAGGAATAAAAACTTCTGACTTTTCAAGGCTTAATGTATTCAAGGGATAGGTAAGAGTACATGAAGCGGTGGTTTTGATCTGGTAGCCTTTGCCAGGCTTCATGTTGCCAATATTATTAACTCCATAAGGTGGCCAGTACACATTTCCATCACCATCCTTCATAATTATTATATTCGTGACCACCTGGTACATCATTGTTACGATGGATGCCTGAGATTGTCTTAGGTAACCGATCATGCTCCATCCGAAAGGAATATTTACAGGTGTTAATTCCGGAATTACCGGCAAACCTGACACAATCAAAGTTCTGGCAGATGACATTTTAACCTGGTAACCTTCACCAATCTGCATGTTACCAATAGCGTTCACTCCATATGATGGCCAATAGACCAAACCTCCACCGCTTTTTGCTATTATCAGGGATTCGGTAACTGATGAAAAAACAGCCTGGATGTTCTGAACCGATGGATTAATATAGGTTGAAATAATGCTCCAACTATTGGGAAGAAGAACATTTTGTGATGCATAATCATAAACGGTAGTCATAGCTGTACCTTCAGACGGACATGCACCAACTGTAACATTATATTGAATTAAATGTGAACCAGGCCCTGCCAACTGAGGGTTAAAAATATTACCAGAAATACCGGACCCGGAGAAACTACCGCCTGCCGGATCACCTGTTAGTAAAACCAACGTATCAGTAATATAATAACCTGGTAACAGTCCGTTAATTGATGCGTTTGGCTGGATTACGCTAATAGTTATCCCCGCTGTTTGAGTAGATAGACCATCGTCCACTGTCAGTGTATAACTTGAAGATGAAGATGGGGACACCTGGATTGTCTGGATATTTTGTAAATTTAATAGTGGCCCTGACCATGAATATTGGTAAGAACCTGTACCACCAACAGCAAAACCGCTAAGCATAACTGTTTCGCCTTCGCAGATTAACATGGATGAGGCAAAGGTCTCGACACTAAGCGGATTATTTGGCTGTCCATAATACTTCTCAGCGGCATTATTCAGCAGGTTAAACTCCATCGGAACACAATCACTGATCACTGCTGCAATTTTACCAAATGATGCAATGGCTTGCCATGGAATGGTAATAAGCAGAGAATCATGAGAGCCGACTGTGAATTGAGTGGTCTGGATCAGAGTGCTGTCTGTACCATTCACAAAATAGAATTTAATATTGGCTGTACCACCTGCGCCACCAATATTTTTGATCATTGCCCCAATAGTAATGTTATCAAATATCTGCGGGTAGTTATCTGAAAGGATAATTCCTTCGCTTTCCACAAATTTCATATCCGGAGCATCTCCTACAATGATTGCCCTGCTTGCCTCATTATTCCATTCATTGCTTTCATCCACCTGGTTGTAGATATCAAGTAATACACGGATGATATGAGGCCCGATAAGAATTGATGACCATGGTTGAGTACATGCTACAGTAGTATCCTGATGAGGTCCCAGGTTGGGAACCACAACTACATCGCCAAACGGGTTGCTGTCAACTTTAAACTGAACACTGAATGGTCCGGAAGCAACATTTGAAATATTTTCGAAGGAAGAATAAATGTTGATAGATTCACCGGGGTCAGGGTTCAGTTCAGTTGGTGAAATATGATAAGAATATACCACCAAATCAGGCTTTTCGGTCATGATATTTACATTACCCCAGGCAACATTATTATTTTCGTTTATTTCACAATTTGTAGTAGTATCAACATAGGCATAAATGTGGTAAGTGCCAGGTGAGTTGAAGGTATAAACAATATGTGAATAAGCCCATCCGGGATATGACGGGGAATCCGCTGCTACATCAGGCAGAACATCAAACCCGAGAAGCAGGTTGTTGTTTGCCGGGTCACAATCAGTGCAATAATAGTATACAGCTATCGAATCAGCCTCGAATGATCCATAATTCCATATCGTGGAACCAATGATAACAGGGGAATTTGGCCATTCACTACCATAAGGAGATCCTGGAGTCAGATCAAGTCCAATATCGTCTCTTTCAGCAAAGTTATTATTTTCATTTGATTCGGCAACCAGGTTTTCTTCATCAATAACTACTTCGAGTGTATGTCCGCAATCCGGTATTGTCCAGGCATCTGATACCAGGGTCATGGATTGTTGAGCTGCAAGATATGGAATATATATCGGGGCGCCCAATAATACATTGTCAACCTTAAAACGCACATAAAAATTTGAGGCATCACCATTTCCCCAATTTTTTATCCCGGCAGTGAAATTAATTTCATCGCCGACATTGACGTCGGTCGCTGATACATTCAGTGACCAATTGAGAGGATTCCACGGGTAGGTAGTAAAAGTCAGATCAGGTTCGATATCAATGGTCCAGTATCCGATATTATTATTCTCGTTGCTTTCGTTTACATCATTGTAATAATCAACTACTGCCAAGATGGTATGAAGGCCTGAACCCACGAATGAATAATTGACCCATTGAGTATTGCTGCTCATCGGGCCTATCTGCGGATAATCCAGAACAGCGATCAGGGTTGTATCGGTACCCAGAATATCAAACAATTTTGTAACGGATGAACCTGCAATATAACATAATGTGTTTGAAACATCTAATCCCATCATAACGTTTTGTCCTTCAATGGGTGGAGATGGAGAAACCGATAAATTGGCCGGTATTAGATCCACATCAGTATTGTATATATGTCTGCTTACGCTGGCCTGATTATTATTTTCGTTCCATTCATTGATCATGTTGTCAGGATCTGCCCATATTCCTACACTATGGTTGCCTTCTGTATTGAAAGTCACAGTAAAATATTCCCATCGTGCCTCACCCGGACTCAGGCTATCATAATTAGCAATAAAAGCAACATCAGACGGATCATCCTTATAACCATAGAATTCAACATTATAAGCAGTAGCATTGCCTGCATTCCAGACATATACTGAAACATCAATGGGTTCACCTACATTAATGCAGGTATCAGTCCAGAAAATATTGGGTATATTATCAAAGAAATGATAAACATCAAGATCGGGTTTTTGAGGAACAAAAACGGTATAGTTCACAGTGTCAGATATTCCCGTAAGTGTATAATCTGTAACCACAGCGCTCAGGGAATACACAGCAGTGCCCTGTGTAGGGACAGGTGACTGTAAATAAAATTCAAAGTCACCGTTCGAGTTGGTATGAGATGTGGCTGCATAGCCGGTCTCTATTAGGGTCATGGTTACCGTTGCACCTGAAACATTTGTTTCCGGATCAAACGAGCCCACATAATCAGCATGTCCATAGTAGTGTATCCATGGAGAACCACTTCCCCAGGGAACTGTAACATAACCCGGAACGACTGCTGCAGTCACTGAAATACTGCCCGGTATTGAAAATTCACCAACTATTACCGGTCTGATGGCAAAGTTGTTGAGTTTATTTTCTTCGGGAAGATCGTTGTAAGCATCCACTACTACTTTGATAGGATAAAATTCCGAATAAGTAAATATTTGATTCATCTGGAGGGTAATGGCTGATTGAGCAGCAAGGTAATTAACAGTCTGTTCACCCATTAAAGTGTCTTCTTTCCAGAACTGGACAACAAAGGGAACGGTGGCAGGATAATCGGAATTGTTATGAATAGTGGCATATATGGTTATTTCCTGTCCGACATTTGGAGTGGCATCCGAAAAGTCAATATCATTGGCATAAATCAGCAGGTCAAGCAGGTCATTACTTACCAATGGGCCACTACGGTATTGTGTGCCTTCACCTGTTGCTGCATTACCATAAATGTTAAATGCCCTGAAACTATAACCAAGGTAAGATGAAATGGGAAAATTAGTCAGATACACATATTTTTTTCCATCAGCATAATTAACATCTTCCACTGATTCAGGCGACATGGTAATCCAACCTTCTTCCGAATCGAGAAAATCACCATCACCATTGCGGTCAATTCCAAGTTTGGGATATCCTGCTATTGGCGGATAATTATCCGGATCAGTATATATAACAGAATATTCAAAGTACTGTGAAGTAGGCCCGACTGTAGGATTTACCCCATTTATGCCATTATATGGAGGTGAATCATCATATGTCAGAAGAGGTGGTGCGGTCATCATCATGCCGGTACCTGAAACCGTCACAGTCTGTATCCCGCAATTGCCGGATGTAAATGATAATATTCCGCTGAATACAGCAAGAGCGTCAGGAAAGAATCCTAAAAGTACCGTGTGGTAACCTCCGACAGGGATTGTGAAACTGTTTTCCCCGATGGTAAAATACGAACTTGTAGAAGTTGCATTGGTGATTATTGCAGGTACATTTCCGGTATTATAAATATTAAGATATGCAGTTCCACCGGTTGCTGTATCGGTATATCCAAAATCATAATTTGTAAATGAGAATGACCATCCCGGAGCCGGGTTCTGGCCAGTACCATGCAGGTTAACCGTGAAGTCGCCAAATGAGGTACCGATAGATAATAACCTGTTATAGAAAAGTGTGGCGGTTGGAGTAAAATCAATGGCTACAGGCATAGTCTGACCTCCCTCAAGTGTGCTGTTAAAATTGCCTGCAACAAATGGCGCCAGGGATGAAATACTGTTTATTGTTATGTCAATATTTCCATTATTTACAAGGTATATGTATTCTGTAGAAGTGGTATTCCTGACTACATTACCAAAATCAACATTAGTGGGTGAAACATACATCGAAGTCTGATATACAGTGAGGTTTACAGGAAGGTAAATCACCGGATTTGCCGGATCGTTCGAATAAATATGCAGCAAACCGGAATAATTGTTGCCAGGCAAAGAGTTACCAAAGTGCAGGCTAATTTCTTCAAAACCACCGGGAGCAATGATGCCGGTTGTCTGTGACAAAACAAGCCACCATGGCACATCCTGAATATTAAACGATAAATTGTACTGACCTGAGTTTGAAATAGTGAAGGTTTTTGAGACAGATTCACCGTAATTTATTGTTGTATCTATTGTTGATGGAAATATCTCAATCACCGGAGGATTTGCCACTAATACATTAACCGCATCGGAAGCGCTGCCGCATGGGTTTGTAAGGGTTACAGAATATGTTCCTGTAGCAGATACCACAATGCTTTGCGATGTCTCACCGGTTGACCATAAATATGATGTATTTTCCATACCGGCGTTGAGAACTACTGAATTTCCCGGGTAAATTACATAATCAAACCCAAGATCGACAACAGGAGGTTGATAGAACGTTACATTTACCATGTCTGATGCATTACAATCACCGTTAGAAACTGTCACGGAATAAAGACCTGATTGAGTGACCACAAGTGTTTGTCCGGTGGATCCATTGTTCCAAAGATATGCAGCGCCAGGATTACCGGCATCGAGTAAAACGGGGTTTGAGCCACAAACAACCTCATCATCTCCAAGATCAACAACAGGGTAATGGTTTACAGTAATGGTTATTTCGTCGTTGCATGAAGTGTTCCCATCAGTTACAGTCACCGAACAATCTGTGGTCACGGTAGGTGAAACTGTAATGGATAAGGTTGTTTCTGACGTTGACCATAATAAAGAAGCCTGCGGATCAGACTGGCCCTGAAAAAACTGATTATCCACTGAAAGTGTGACAGGTTCTCCGGCACACAGGGACAAATCAGAAGATATAATATTGGCATGAATAATTTTTACAGTTACACTATCCATGGCACTGCAAATTCCACCATTGGTCACTGTAACATAATAAACGGTAGTTTCGGCAGGAGTTACAATAATCTGTGATGTAGTTTCTCCCGTACTCCAAAAGTAAGTATCTCCGCCGGAGGCATTCAGGATAACCTGGTTTCCGTAACAGACCGTAGTATCGTTGCCTGCATCAGCCATGGGAATGGAATAAGGAATCAGCCCGGCGGATATAAGGGTATCGGCAATAACAGAACATCCAAACTGATCAGTTACGGTAATACCATAACTGCCAGGTGTAAGAATGCTCAGTGATTCAGTTGCTGAACCTGTAATATCAGTCCCTGAAATAATACCATTGCTATAGCCGCTTCCCCAAAATGACCATTGATACTGATAGGGTGAACCACCCCCTGATACCTGTAATACAATCAACCCGTCATCACTGCCATTACATGTAGGATAAATTATTGACTCATCAACTGTAAGTAGTGACAAAGGTAAAACATGGAATTCATGCACCATTGAACATCCGTTATTTTCTGTAATGGTAACGAAATACTGTCCCGGAGCCAGGTTCTGTTGATTCATTCCGGTTGATCCGTTGCTCCACTGGAATAAGAAAGGTGAAGTCCCACCAATCAGACTCAATGAAACAGAACCATTTTGCTGATCAAAACACTGGTTGTTCATGATTGCCGGATTAACTGTCAGGACAAAAGGTTGCTGCACGATAAAATTATAAGTATCAGTACACTCATTGCTGTCAATCACCAGAACCGGGTATGTACCCGCTGACAGATTATCGACTGTCTGCCCGGTGCCTCCATTCCACCAGATATAATTATAAGGAGGCGCACCACCTGATGCAGTCGCAAAAATATTACCTGTGGATGTCCCCTGGCAAATGGCATCGGTAACTAAAGAGTTTTGAATGTCAATAAACGGTACAGGAATTATAGTAGTATTTTCTATAATAGTAGTCGTACAACCATTCTGAGTCACCGAATATTTAATAGTATAATTTCCCGGTGTGAGAATAAAAGGAAAAAATGTACCATTCACTATACCCTCACCTGAAAGTAAACCTCCGGGAGGATCCAAAATTAAGGGATCAGGACCAGCGTTATTGCAATAATAACCATCAATTCCCAAACTCAAAACCTGTGGGGAGGAATATACTGTAATATGAAAAATATCTGAGGTATCAGAACCTGCCGAATTATGGGCAACACAATAATAATACCCGGAATCACTTAGATTCACAGGATTTAATACCAACAATCCGGAGGACTGATCCGGAATCTGAACCTCATTTCTGTACCAGTTATAAATGATGGAAGGTCCGGAGGCTAAACATGTCAATGCTAAGGATTCTCCCGCGCATCTGGAAACTGACGATGGTTCGGAGTAGATAAACGGATTATCCGAACCTTCAACAATAATATATATATCGTCGGATGTAACGCATCCATTATTATCTGTCACAGTAAAGGTATATTTGATATTTGAAACCGGGCTGGCTATTGGATTGGCAATAGCTGCATCTGACAGGGAGTCTGAAGGAAACCAGTTAAAAATATACGGAGCGGCGCCACCGGTCACCGTTCCGTTAAGTATCACGGGTCCATTGATGAACATTGTATCCTGTCCAGTATCGGCAATTAAAGGATTAGAATTTACAAATATGTTTCCGTTTATAAAGTCCCCGGCTATGATATTCCCGTCAGGGTCGGTAAATTCACAATTGCCGCTTGTCTGGGTATCCCAGGCTAAAGTGCTGCTTCCTGCCGTTGCAACAAATTTCAATTCAACCAGCAACCCGTCTCCTATGCTTAAAGGATTCATGGAAACCCAGGTCATTTTAACCTGTCCGTTAATCGCATTAATATAGTAATTTCCACTCAGTAAGAGGTTATTCAGGTTGTTATATCCTGAATAAGTAAATTGTGATGTATTATAATTTATCGTTAAAGAAAATGATCCGACATATGTAAAGGAACTAACACTGACAGGAATGACAAGATTCCCGCCGCACATATTGGAGACCGAACCAATCATTGCCGAAATCGTCTGAGGTTGTGGTGTCACGGTAAGTAATGCATATTGTGAAATCAATTGAGGCGGACATCCTCCATTTACCAGTACCCTGAATAAGTAATTAGTCATCAGATTGGTTGCATTGTTAATATATAATGTTGACCCGTTTACTCCTGAGTATTGGGCAGAATTACCCAGATCATTCCATGTCAGGCCATAATCACTGCTGAATTGCCATTGGTATGATATTGCACCTGTTGTACTGACTGAAAATGAAGTATTCTGTCCTGAGTAAATGCTTTTATCTATTGGTTGATTGGTTATTGCTGGTATTGTTCCTTCCCAATTTATGATTCCATTATTAAAAATAGTGACATATGGATTTCCCAATAAATCTGAATATTCACAGGATGAAACATTCCAGTTTAAATAACTTGTTCCCCCTGTTGTATTAAATTTCACATTAAATAAACCAGCGTTTCCCAATGTAATGGGTTCAATTGAATACCATGTGAACAATACCTGGTTGGATACTGAATTGTAAACTATTGTTCCCGGCATCAGCCCGGGATTTATATCCTGAATGCCAATATAAGTAAGTACCGGGGTATCAAAATTGAATGATATTGAGAATGAAGCAACATCATTGAATTGTGATACATTAACCGGCACTATTACTTCACCGGGGCAGGAACTTAAAGTACCTAATGTCGTAATTACGGTAGGAGGGACGGGATTCACAGTCAGGACAACCGTATCAGAGATGGATTGAGGTGGACACGGTCCACTTACAATACAACGATACTGATTCTGATCCATATCTATCGGAATGTTGTAGATACTTAAAGTCCAATAATTTACATTAATATACGGAAATGTATTGGTAAGATCATTCCAGGTATTTCCACCATCGCTGCTGACCTGCCATTGATAACTGTCGGCTCCGGTAGCGCTTAAGGTGAAATTGGTATTATTTCCGGTGATTACCGTTTTACTGGTTGGTTGAACTGTAATAGTGGCTACTGATCCGCCGGAATAAACTGCTCCATCAGAATATACTGAATAAATGATGAAGGAGTTATTGTCAACAAACTCACAGTTTCCCAGGGTCTGTGTATCCCATGTCAGAGAGGAGGTACTTCCATTGTTACTAAACATAAGATTTACCAAAGTAATATTATCAAGATTGAGGGGTGTGGGCGAAGCAAAGACCATGGAAATCGTCCCGTTACCGGAGTTAATAATAAAGCTTTCCGCATCAATCCCTGTATTCAGATTATCGAATCCGAGGTATGTCAGGTTGAAAGTATTATAATTCAGTTTCAAAGAAAACGCCCCGATATTATTCATATTGGAAAGTGTAATGGGTATAGAAACATTACCTGCACAAGAGGTAATGGAAGAGGCAATAACCTGAATTGTCTGAGGTGTAGGGAAAACCGTCAGTGATGCAGTGTTTGTTGTATCGCAGGGAGGTTAATGAACTGATATACAATGTAGCATCTGTCACACCTGAGTAAGGATATGAATATGGCAGATCTGCCCATGATAAACCATTATCTGTACTGCTTTGCCATTGGTAAGAAGTTGCACCTGTAACTGATAATGAAAAGCTGGTATTTAATCCTTCCTGAACTATTTTATTTACCGGGTTTGAGCTAAGAATGAGCGATTGACCGGCAGAATTAACAGCCCCATTTGTAAAAGTAACAATAATCGGTAAACCATTGTTATCTGCCAGTTCGCAATTCCCCTCGATGTTTGTACTCCATGTTAGTGGTGATGTTCCTCCATTGGTAACGAAATTCAGGTTCAACAAAACAGTACTTCCAAAATTAGCAGACGTAGTTGTAATCCATGAAATAACAACTTTATTGCCATTCGAATTAATTACAAACATCCCTGTATTCAGGTTCTGGTTTAAGTCCTGATAACCCGTATAAGTCAGCACTGCCGGATCATAGTCAAGCACCAAAGATATTGCTCCAATCCCATAACCATCAGATATATATACAGGTACTGAAACGTTACCGGGACAGGATGTAACCGTGCCTGCTGTAATTATAACCTGGCTATTAACATTGTTGCATGTTAGTAACAATATTATTATCAAAAGGAAACCATAGATAATTTTCATAGAATTTTATATTAACCTTTTCCCATATCATTCCTGCTGCAGGAAGGATAAACAGGAAACTGTAATTAATTCTCAATTTTTACTACTCTCTTAATCTCCCGGTAGTTCTTACTGAGGCTTGTTGCTTCAAGTTTAATAAGATATACGCCTCCACTTAATTTTGAAGCATCAATTTCTGTGTTATTTATTCCTCTCAGTTTATTTCCTTCATCAATCACGGCTATAGTTTGTCCCAACAAATTCAATATTGAAATTCTGACATTCGCATTTTCATCTAATTGATAAATCAGTAAAGGATTTCCTGTAAAAGGATTGGGATAAATATTAAAATAAGGCAACGATACTGTTTGATGCGCATCAATTCCTGTAATTATATCAATATTCGGTATTGACAGCATTGCATTTTGAATAACCTGGGCATTGCCATCTGCCAGTTCGCTTTCATTTGAAATTGTGAAACCAAGACTATTTTCACCACTTGAAAGTAATGAACCATTAACCTGCAAAACAAGCAAAACATCGCCTTCATTTAACACGAGAGGATTGAGACTGCACCAGCTGATGCGCAGCTCGCCATTCTGGGTTGTATAGTACACCTGGCTTCCATCGGGCATGGTAACTCCCGAGATATCAACGTATTCTTCAGGGTAATTAAGTACCAGTGAAATAGCTCCTATGGTATATTCCTGATTTACATAAACAGGCAGTTCATATACCTCTGATGTACCAGTAACAAGAGTACCTTTGTTAATCAGATTAACCTCAGGCATTTCCTCAGATTTACTTCCACCGGGCAATGTATATGAACCGTTCACATCCCCTGTACACAAAATCTGAATATTATCTGTAATGTCCGAGTCATTGATAATTCCAGGATTATTCTGTGCCAACAACTTCCAGTCGCCGACTGAAAATGAACTGATCAATCCGGTAAAACGTTTCATGATCAACAATGCATCGGTGCCATTGTAAGTATTACTTCCATTTACATCTCCTGCTAACAGGTTAATACCGCTCAGGGTGATTAAGCCTGCAAAGTTCTTCATCACCAGCAATGCATCCGTAGAATTAACTCCGCCCCACGGAAGAGTTGTTGAACTGGTAAAGTTGTAAAAACCGCTGGAATGACCAGTAAACAAAAAGCTCCCGTCGGCTGAAGTCTGGTTGGTGGCAATAACTGTATTAAGTGAATTTCTCAGGTGCAAGGAAAGGTTCTCAATGGGAGTAGGTGTTGGATTTTGATAGTTGACTGTACCGGAAATAGAGTATGTAACAAAGTTCTGATTCGATGAATATGGGAAAATATAAACAATCCCCTTGGATGAGTTATCATAATAATCATACACTCTTGAGGTAATATACAGGCTGTCAGAAGAGTTCCAGTTATTGTAACGGGCATTAATAATCTGCCAACTGTCATTGTATATTTCGTAACCATCGTTACCGTATAAAGTATTACCTAAACCTTCAGTATTACCAATGGTTGGACTGCATCCATAACCCGCATGGATTCCATCAGAACCATTATTTTTTATTAAAGAATTTGTTATTAATGGATTACTGTAATAGTTACAATAGATTCCAACTGTTGTATTGTCTTCAAATGTACAACTATCTATCGTTGGTGATGAATTGTAAAGATATAATCCTACATCTGCTGAATTCCTGAAAGTGCAATTTTTAAAAGTGGGCTGGTTGGTATGATCGCAAATTACATTTCGGTTTAAGGTATTTTCTATAATGCAATATTTCATAGATGAAGTTACGCCATTCTCGTCGCTTGCGTCAGTAAAATATATTCCATTCCAATTTGTTGTTGGATCAAGAGATGTAAAAACGATTGGATTTGTGGCTGTTCCCTCGGCAATTAGCCTGCTTGTAGCCCAGCAACACCAACCTTTAAGTACAAGATTTGAACCTGAACTACCTCTGACGGTTATCCCGGGCTGAATAGTTAATGCAGAGTTAGCCGTGACATTCACATCCCCTGTCATCACCCAGTCATATCCACAATTCTGCCAGGTTCCGGTAGTAGATATATCACCGGTAGCCAGGCGAATGTCATTTGTCAGGTTACCGCTCATTTGCAGATTACTGAATAGAGGAAAACTACTTAGTCCGCTTATGAAAAATGCATCACTACTGCCACCGGTAATAGTCAAATCTGAAAGACCTGGTGATGAATTATACAGATCAATTCCGGTTCCGGCATTATTCTGAATCTGGCAAACTGAAATATTCGGACTTGAATTTACTAAATATAATCCTTTCCCGCCATTATCCAGTATCTGGCAGTTTGTAAGCTGAGGTGATGAGTTGCTGAGATACAAACCAATTCCTGCGGAATTCTGGAATATGCAATTTTGAAAGGTGGGTTGGTTGGTATTTTCGCAATACACGTTCCTGTCTAAGGTGCGTTCAACTGTGCAATATTTCATAGATGAAGTCACACCATTTCCGTCAGTTGCATCGGTAAAATATATTCCATTCCAGTATGTCGCAGAATTCAGAGAAGTAAAAATGATTGGATTTGCCGCCGTTCCTTCTGCAATAAGCCTGCTGGTTGCCCAGCAACACCAACCATTCATGATCAGATCAGAACCGGAACTGCCTCTGACTGTAATCCCTGGCTGAATAGTTAAAGTTGAATTATTTGTGACACTCACATCTCCTGTCATCACCCAATCATATCCGCAATTTTGCCAGGTTCCGGTAGTATTGATCTCACCATCAGCAAGCCGGATATCATTAGTCAGGTTCCCGCTCATTTGCAGGTTTGTAAACTGCGGAAAACTATTCAGGCCACTGATATAAAAAGCATTACTACTCCCCCCGGTAATAGTCAGGTTTGAAAGATTTGGCGATGAATTCCATAGGTCAATTCCGGTTCCGTCATTATTCTGAATCTGACAACCTGAAATATTTGGACTTGAATTTACTATACATAACCCTTTCCCGGCATTATTCTGTATCTGGCAGTTTGTAACCTGTGGTGATGAACTATTGAGATACAATCCATTTCCTGCAGAGTTCCTGATTGTGCAACTTTCAAAGGTTGGTTGGTTGGTGCTCTCACAATACACATTATTTGCATTTCCATGTTCAACAATACAATGTTTCAAAGAAGATGTAACCCCACCGCAACAACTAGCCCCATAGGTAAAATTAAGTCCATTCCAGTTTCCGTTAGGATCGGCTGAAGTAAACAGGATGGGATTGCTATCAGTACCTTCAGCTATCAGGTTACCTCCCGTCCAGCAGCACCATCCGATCTGCAGTGAAGCGCCACTCACACCTTCAACAATATTACCGGGTTGTATGGTAAGAGTTGCACTACTTCCGATTCTGGTAATTCCTGTCATCACCCACGGATATCCGCAATACTGCCATACTCCGGTAGTAGTAATATCCCCTGCAGCCAAACGAATATCATTTGTCAGGTTCCCGCTCATTTGCAGGTTACTGAATTGTGGAAAACTTTGAAGGCCATTGATATAAAAAGCATTGCCACTACTACCTGTAATGGTCAGGTTTGAAAGATTTGGCGACGAATTGTACAGATTAATTCCAATTCCTGCATTATTCTGTATCTGACAGTTCAAAACCTGTGGTGATGAACTGCTGAGATATAATCCATATCCATCCGAATTCCTGAATACGCAATTTTGAAAAGTCGGCTGGCTGGTACTCTCGCAATAAACATTAGTACCGCTGCCGTGTTCTATTATGCAATATTTCATCGATGAAGAATTCCCCCATCCCCAATAATCATTACTCATATAGTTAAAGGTTATACCATTCCATGTTCCCGTCAAATCAAGTGAAGTAAATGTTATTGGATTCGAAGAGGTTCCTTCAGCAATTAATCCGCCAGGATTATCGTGTCCAATTTGCAGACTGATACCAGAAGGTGCTTTAACAACAAGTCCTGGTTGTAAAGTCAATGTATGCTGTACCCTGATATTTCCTGTCATCACCCAGGGATAATCACAATATCTCCAGGTGCCGCTTGCCGTAATATCGCCTCCGGCAAGACGGATGTCGTTGGTCAGGTTATTATTAAGATGTATATCATAATAAAAAGGAAAACTGTTTAGCCCGTAGATGTATATTGCGTGAGACAGGTTCCCGTATATATTCAATGAAGAAAGGCTTGGCGAGGAATTGTCAATACCTAATCCAAAAGAGGAATTATTTGCTATATCGCAATAACTTATCTGGGGATAAGAAGCATACATGTAAATGCCTCCCAAATTATTTGAATTCATATTGGAATATATTAAATTAAATGTTGAATTGTTGGCATTTACACCAACGTCCCCGTTATTTGAGATTTCGCAATAAGCGATCTGTGGAGATGAAGAATTTACTGTAATCCCTGAACCTCCATTATTAATAAATTGTGAGGTAGTTATTACAGGGGATGAATTATTAATTACAATACCATCAGAGCCATTTTCAGTAACTGTACTCTCAGTAATGGTTGCCGTACAATTCGAATTGAAAATGAGTCCCTCCCAGGAATTGTTTGAAACAGTGCAGGTATCCATTTCAAAATTAGAATTATTCCATGCATCAATTCCTCTGTACTGGTTATTCTGAATGGTACAATTTTCGAGGGTGATAATGCCGTTATTAAGCCTGATGCCTGATCCGGAAGAATTCCTGATGATGCAATTTGTCAATGTCGGCTGGTTGGTTGAATAACAATAAATATTTGCATTCCGGCTGCCGTAACCTGCATTTTCAAATACAGTGTAATCAAAGTCAGAGGTTCCCCAATCATCGCTGTAATTATTAAAATATAATCCTTCCCAGTTACCAATCAGACCATCCATGCTTGAAAAAAGTACCTTATCTGAATTGGTACCATTACATTGAATATTGGCATGCCCGATTTCCAGTCCGGTTTCGTTCATAAACAGCACATGAACGCCTGGATCAATTGTGAGATAAGCGTAATCAAGATATGTTTCGCCCGACACTATGTAAGGGCTGGCAGCCAATGTCCAGTGAAGTGTTCCGCTTAGCGTGCCTGAAATACTAGTTGCGCTGAATTGAATGGACACATCCTGAATTGATACCGTATTGGCAGCGCCGGCATTGTCGAATGTAAACATATATTGAAAATAACGTTGATTTAACGAAAGAGGGATATTGGAGGAAGTTCCGGCATCAGTCCATGCAGTCCATTCACCTCCGCTTGCAGCGCTGCGGTAATAAACGTTATAACCTGCAAGACCCGAAGCCGTATAACCGAAACTGATAATCTGGCGGTTTTCAACCAGGTCAAAGACATTTGAGGTAAACTGTCCTGTCTGAACAACATTAGAGGTGTTATCGAGTGAATTATAATATATATTATTCCTGATCACCCCGAAATTATCCACACCGCCAAGAGTAAATATTCTGTTGTTAACAGCAATGGCAGCGCCATCAGCCCATGCAAACGGGAAGCCGAAATTCTGCTGCCACAGGAAATTTGGCGATTCGGTAATATGAGCATAATAACTTATGGTTGATTCATTTCCTGCAACAGAATTGGTATAACCTCCCATTACGGTTAATACATCATTGAATAAAGTGGCAGAATGGGAACTTAATGGTACTGTCAGGTTATTGATCATTTGCCAAGAAGTAGTACTACCGTTAATCAGTGCTTCAGCCTTATATATTGTACTTTTATCAAGGTGATTATTGTCATAACCACCAATTACGTACAAATATTTCCCGTCAGCTACCGTTGCATGTCTGTTTCTCGCATCGGGTAAAGAGTTTGTAAGAAGCGAAAATTCAGTCAGCGATCCATCAGGGTTCACACCGGCAGAATAAACAGAATTAAGTGCATTCCCTTCAGCAGGTTGTGAATTTCCGCCAATAACATAAATAGACCCGTTCACAAATGTTGCCGTGTGTCCCCACAACGCAACCGGAAGCTGAACGGAACATGTCTGCCAGGGTTCGATAATACCGGTCAGGGTAATTTTTGTCTTATAAATTATGTTGGATGGAATACCGTTGTGCAATCCACCTATTACATAAATATAACCATTTGCAATAATCATAGTATGAGCTGATACACCCTCTGGAAGAGCCGGAAGTGAAGTCCATGACCAGACGATACTTCCTACCGGAGCTATATAAACAGCATTTGAATAACCGCTTCCGGTATACCCCCCGGTAAGGATCAGGTAACCATTCCAGTATGCAACTCGGTGATCCTTCAATGGTATTGGTAATGAAGTAGAATTCTGATTCCAGGTATACGACAGGTTGCCACATTGCGATGGGAAAGAAATACTGCCATTTCCTACAATCATGTTGTTAAGAACACCTCTCCCGAAATCATTATCGGTAGTTTGGGTTACTGTTGCCTGCCCGTCAACTCTGAGATTGAAACAGCAGGATACAAAGAATAATACCAGATAAGACAGAAGTGATCTTACTTTTACTGAAGTGTAAATTTCTTGTTTCATATTATTTTTATTTTAATGCTGTTGAAGAAATTTTCATCAAAGTGAATATATATAAATTATATGTTATTATATGATTATCAGCAAAATGATAGATGAAATTAATTGTATCGCATTTAAATTTAATAATTTAATTAAAAATCAAATTGAAAAGATAATGAATCTGATATGAGCCAAAATTTCCCGAAATTTAATAATGTTTAAACAATAAATCCAAAATATTTCATGATATAAATTAATAATTTACGCATTTTTAGTTAAAATATGCAAGAAGTCCGGCCATTCGTAGGATTACTTATTCACCTATGTGCTGTCAAACATATCTTTTTCAATATGTTATTGAGATTTTAGAAAGATTTTAAGTTTGTATTTCCGGGCTTTTTCCCTTAAATGAATTGTATTTAACTTGCTTACGTAAATTTAGGTCTTTTTCTCTCAAACCCCAGGCAGATTTTACAACAATCCGGAAGAAATTTAGCATACCAATTCTGCAATATTTTTGATTCAAAGGCTGAATCGGACAATTAAAACTGTCAATTTCTGCCTTTTTTATAATATAGCTGGATAAAACGGACAAAGTATCCAGTCCCCGCCGATCTAAATTGACCACCTTCCGCCGGTAAAAAAAATCAGCCTCCGCCGGTCCAAATTGACCACCTTTCGCCGGTCTAAATTGACCACCCCCTGAACGATAATTTTCT
>JAPLDU010000152.1 GCA_026391255.1 Bacteroidia bacterium
CTGTCATAGTTTGAATCCTGGAGATTCATAAAATCAATACCTGCCTGCCTGATCATCCTGGCAAGTTCGCGGGTGGTAAGTACATAATCTACATCTTTATATCCGCTTGAACGCATTTCCGGCCTGTCGCATTCAAATTTCTTTGCTGTGCAGGGCATAATGGAAATACTCACGATATTTTCCGGTTTTATACCTTTCTTTTCAGCAAAATAGGTTTTTGCAAGCGCCCCGAACATCTGTTGCGGAGATTTACAAGTTGAAAGGTTAGGAAGCATGTCGCTGAATATGTGTTCCTGGAATTTGATCCATCCCGGAGAACAGGAGGGCATCATCGGAAGCGCTACCTTTTCATTACCAACCAATGCTTTTTTAAGGCGTGTCAGTAATTCATGACCTTCCTCAATAATGGTCAGGTCGGCTGTGAAATCTGTATCAAGAACAGAATCAAAGCCAAGATAACGTAATGCTGAAACAAGTTTGCCAGTGACACGGTGTCCGGGATCATAACCCAATTCTTCGCCAAGGGCAACCCTGACGGCGGGCGCTGTCTGTACAACCACATATTTTGTCGGGTTATTGATTGCATCCCAGACTTCTTCAATATAATTTCTTTCAATAAGGGCAGCGGTGGGGCAACGGTTGATACATTGGCCGCAGTTAGTACAAATAATTTCATGCATGGGTTTGCCCATAAAAGTGGATATCTTCTGATGGTCACCTTTATTTATCACGGCAAGTGCACTGACAGCCTGCAATTCTTCACATGTCCTGACACAACGCTGGCATCTGACGCATTTGCTGTCATCTTTTGCAATGGAGGGTGAGGAAATATCAATTATTTTGTTTTTGGGTTTCACCATATCTGCAAATAAGTGATCACCGACCCTGTATTCATTTGCAAGTTCCTGCAATTCACATTTGCCATTTTTGTAACATTTAGTACAGTCAGCATTGTGCTCTGAAAGCAACAACTCGATTATATGTTTTCTTGAGGAACGGACTTTTTCACTGTTCGTTTGTATCTGCATTCCTTCTGCAACGGGTGTCGCACACGCAGCAGAAAGTAACCTTTGTCCTGCAACTTCGACCACACAAACCCTGCAGTTGCCGGCTACGCTCAGATCAGGATGATTACACAGGGTAGGTATCCTGAAATTAAGTTTTTTAGCTGCATCTAAGATGGTAGTGCCTTCATCAACGGTAACGGGTATGTGGTTGATTTCCAGGTAAACCTGATTTTTACTCATTTTATTTTGAATTTAATTTTAAACAAATTATTTTAATAGATTTTAATAAATTATTTCTTCTCTGAAATTGTCAACTATTGAATTAAATGGATTGGCAACAGATTGTCCCAACCCGCATTTTGCTGCTATTTTCATCGTCTGTGATAATTTTTTCAAATCATGCAGGTAAGTTGGAGGTCTTTCGCCTTTTTTGACGGCTTCCATCCCTTTCAGCAGTTGCTGGCAACCAACCCTGCATGGTGTACATTGACCACAGGATTCTTCCGTGAAAAATTCAAGATAGTCTCTTAATACATTGTACATTGATCTTGAACTGTTAAAGATCATCATCGATCCTCCGGTCGGTATTCCTTCAAATCCGATAATTGTGCTTTTAAATAATTTTCTGGGGACGCAAAAGCCCGAAGCCCCACCAACCTGTACAGCCTTGGTATCGCCATCGCCATACTCTTCAACGAAATTACTCAGAAGCA
>JAPLDU010000118.1 GCA_026391255.1 Bacteroidia bacterium
ACCTTCTATTATTCTTATCACTTATCAGAAAAGTCAAAATCAACAATAACTGGTTCCCCGCTGAAATCACAAAACCCACCCAAAACCTCCTGGACAAACTCAATGCCCATATTACGTAAATCGATTGCGGAGTTACAGATTGAAATATATTTGAAATACGATAGAAATACTATTGAAATAAATAGAAAGTGAGTAGCATAAAAACAAAAATTCCTTATTAACGAATTGCTGTTTTACGCCGCGGCGTTCGCCAAAGACGAAGAAATCAGAGAATGAGAATCAATCCAATTTTTCCCCTTCAGCAAACATGGGAAAGTCCCATAATTCACCTTCAGATAAGGGAATTATTTAGAATGAAAATAATGAGATTAAAGTAGTTTATTGAATTTCCGGCTGTGCTATTTTTCCCAGGAATACAATGGAATTGCTTGATTTTTCGGTGATGGCAAAAACAAAAGGTTTCTGGGCATAAAAATACTTTTCAGGCCCGACACAGGATGTACCTATCGTTACCACTGTAACAGCAGCCGCCTCTGTTCCTTCTTCATTTACATCGACGAATGATTTATGAATTACATTGCTGATATACAGGTTTCCTGCGGGATTTATGCCTGTAAAATCAGCCATTTTTGTAAAAGCCACTGTCATTCCCATATCCGATAATGCCTGGTTCAGTGTGATATCATAGGCAAATTTGAATTTGGGCAGGTAAACTGTGACGCTGTCAGTCATTGAAAAACTGTTCATCCAGTTATCCCAGTTGGTCTGGCTGAGTTGTGCGATAATGTGATTTGCTGTGTGTGTTCCCGAGGGCAATAATACTACCATATTGAACTTCTCATCACCATAAGGTAACTGGATGCCCTGCATCAGATCGTTTTCCATGTAATTGAAGTTTGATTTCTGCTTCATCATTGGAACATTCAGCACGGTTCCGTCTTCCATGGTAAATGGCAAATCAGTAGTATTGTCAGGATTGAACTGGTATTTCCATATTCCTTTAAAGTAGATGGCATTAATCAGGAACATCATATTATCAGGAGTGATTTCCTGGATTACAGAAGTTATTTTATGATTCGTTTTTGCATCAACCCAGTTGTTAATGATATTCACAGAACCCGGATCATTGAAATCAAGCGCAGCAACTTCAGCACTGTAATATTGCTGGTTAACATCAATGAACGGTTGCAAAACGCTGAATGTATTCCGGTACCAGATTGAATTGGCTATGGTGAGCAGGACATTGGGATCGGTGGTCTGCAGCAAATGTACCAATCCCTGGTATGACTGGTTGATCTCATCAATCGTCAGCCCGCTCAGGTTAAGGGTTTGTTCCATGGCTGTCTTCGTGTCTCCTCCGGCGCCGTTGTAAGTCATGGCTAAGGCAAGCCCTACTGAAGCGGGTGAAATGAAAAGATTATCACTGTTCTGTGACTCGCTGTTGACCTGCTGAAATAACTTCAGCCCGAAAGTATTATCAGCGCCCGTAAGCTGCAGCATTTTCTGATCCGGTTGGATAACAACAGGGCTATTATTGTCTTTATGGCAGGCTGAAACTATCACTGCCAGAAAAACACAAACCAAAACAATTCTTGTGGTTTTCATTTTAGAAACTGTTTTGAATTTTCTCAGAAGATGATTTAGAAATTATATAAGTGCTTGATAATGTTAATAATATTATGTATATTGTTAATAACTAACTGATATTCAGTAGGTTGATTGGTATAATATTTGCATCTATTTGATTTA
>JAPLDU010000127.1 GCA_026391255.1 Bacteroidia bacterium
CCTGTAAATATTAATTCTTCCGCCGGTACTTGTGGGCTGCTTGCCAGTCCCTTCGCACACAAATTTTCTTTGAATTCCACGCAAATTAATCTGAGGCGGAAACACTTGTACTCTAAGATATTTGCATAAATCAGACTATGATAGTCTTTGTGCGTTGGCTGTCCACGAACGGTGCGGAATACAATATTCACAGACCCGATAGCGTAAGCCTGTGCGAAAGTGAATGTTGTATTCTTCGTTCGTGGTGTCTTTTTGCTTTTGGACAAGCAAAAGAAGAAAAGAACTTTACGGAGCAATCTCATGAGACTCTTGTGCAACGGGGGGCGAATAATTATTAAATTACGAGAGATATATAGAATTGATAAACAGAATAATACTGACTTATGTATAAAGAGTAGAGTAGCCGTGCGAGCAAGGAGGGGACAAAAGGGGGAAAAGACAACGAATAATTACGGTAATAATCAAGCATATAGAACAATATATAAATCTTAATAAAAAAACTCAAAACAGTTTATTCTATATTTATTTGTGACTGTTGCGTCATTTGCGTTAATTATTATTCTATATATTTGAAACATGAACTTTTTAAATTGATATTTATGAAAAAAATGATTTATTGGATTATTATTCCGATGATTATCAACACATTATCAATAAATGCCAGTAATGACAGGTCAGCCGGTGATACCATAAAAACGCCTCCTGTTAAATTGTGGAAATTCGGAGGAACGGGCAATCTTTCTTTATCCCAGGGTTACCTGAAGAACTGGGTGGAAGGAGGAGAAAACTCAATGTCGACACTCAGTGTATTGACAGGATTCGCCAAATATAACAAAGATAAGGTATCCTGGGAAAATACCATTGAGATAAAATATGGCACTCTGAGGACAGGAACAGCGCAATCGAGAAAGAATGAAGATAAGATAGAGCTGAACTCCAAAATGGGATATCAGGCATATAAGACATTATATTACAGCTTTCTCTGTAATTTTAAAACACAGGGATTCAAAGGGTATGATTATCCGACAGATACTACAAAAGTCCTGGTATCAGATTTTTTTGCCCCTGCATACCTGCTTATTTCAATCGGTATGGACTATAAACCCACCAGTTTTATTTCTGTAATGCTTTCACCACTTACCTCGAAAACAACTTTTGTCAGGGATGGAGGTAAAATGGTGGATACCGTATATGTACCAGGGAAGGTAGATGAAACAAAATATGGATTAAAACCCGGTAAAAGCATCAAAAAAGAAATGGGCGCCTATATGAAATCAATCATTACTTTTAACCTAATGAAAAGTGTACAGGCAGTAAACCGTATTGACCTGTTTACCGATTACCTGAATAATCCGCAAAATATACAGGTAAACTGGGAGGTCAATCTCAATATGAAAATTAACAAATACCTTGCTACTACAGTAAGCACAAGGCTCGTATACGATGACAACATCAACATACCAGTACCTAATTCAGTTCCACCGCGGACTAAAAAAGCAATCCAGTTTAAAGAGGTTCTGGGAGTGGGATTGTCGTTTCTATTCTGATTTAGTGAGGAATTTATCTTTTCAGACCAGGTTATTGTATTGTTCCTTTTCGCTGGTTGTTACCGCAGGTCGCGACCTGCGGCGACAATTGTGTAACCAGCGGCTATTTCAATTTTCCCTCCAGCATCCTGATCTCGGCGGCAGGTGGCGACTGATCGTAAAGAATATTGTACACCGCACTTGCGATGGGAAGGTCAACATTATAGGATTTGTTAATCTCGTGAATGCATTTGGTTCCGTAGTAACCTTCTGCAACCATATTCATTTCAAGCTGGGCAGACTTCACCGAATATCCTTTTCCTATCATGGCGCCAAAAGTCCGGTTACGGCTGAAGTTCGAATAAGCGGTTACCATCAGGTCGCCCAGGTAGGCTGAGGATTTAATATCACGGGTAATGGGATGCACGGTGTCGGCAAAACGCTTCATTTCCTGGATGGCATTGGCAATCAGGACGGCAAGAAAATTATCGCCGTAAGCCAGTCCATGACAGATGCCGGCTGCAATGGCATAAATATTTTTCATCACTACCGCAAACTCAGAACCCAGTACGTCATCTGAAAGTGAGGTGCGGATGAACCTGCACTCAAGCATTTCCGCCACAGTGGCTGCCAGCTTTTCATTGACCGAAGCAACCGTCAGGTAAGACAAGCGCTCCAGCGCCACCTCCTCGGCATGACAAGGGCCGGTAATCAATGCGTAATTTTCAGGAGCGATATGGAAATCCCTGGCAAAATATTCACTTATCAGCAGGTTATCTTCGGGAATGATCCCTTTCACAGCTGATACCACTTTTTTACCTTCCAGTCCGATATTCAGATTTGATAAGGTCTTTTTGAAGTACACCGATGGAACAACAAACAGAAGTATATCCGATCTTTCCACTATATTATTGATGTTTTCAGACATGTAAAGCCTGTCAGCATCAAGATAAACTGATGTAAGGTACTCAGGATTATGATGATTTTCTGTGATATAATCAATGCTGCTTTTCTCCCTGACATACCAGCTGAGATGATCATGATTGCAAAGTAAGATTTTCACTAAAGCCGTAGCCCAGCTGCCATCTCCAACTACCCCGATATTTTTAATATTTTTCAAATAATAAATTATTTAGTCTGTCATAAATGTTAATGATAATGATTTAAGAACAAGGATTACTCACAACTATTTTTTATTATAATAGGTGTTCGTGAGACCGCTTCGCTAAGTTAACGATTTTAGATTTCAGATTATCAGTTACTTCTAAAATTATAATTCGTTAATCGATATTCATAAATCAAAAGTACAGACTTTATAGACAAACACTATTTATAACGTATTTAAGCAAGCCATTTTCTCACTTCATCCTGGCTCGGATTAACTAGCCCGAGTTTATGTTTCTTGTTCATACCGCATAGTTCCTGGTGCAGGCGGTTAGGATTTACTTTCCTCAGTTCATCGGTAAGCAGGTAACCCAGCTTCTGGATCAGCGTGATCCACTCTGTTGGAATACCCATTTTGGCAAATGCTTCATCATCATCCCGTACCATTTTCTTTTCAGGTCTCATCTGAGGGAAGAACAGTACATCCTGGATTGATGGTGAATTGGTCAGGATCATGGCCAGCCGGTCAATACCAATACCAAGCCCCGAGGTAGGCGGCATTCCGAATTCAAGCGCCCTTAAAAAGTCCTCATCAAGAATCATGGCTTCCTCATCGCCTCTTTTGCCCAAAATCAGTTGTTCCTCAAACCTTTCCCTCTGGTCAACCGGATCATTCAGCTCAGAGTAGGCATTACACAGTTCTTTTCCGCAGCAGATCATTTCAAAGCGTTCCACCAGACCAGTAATGCTACGGTGTTTTTTTGCCAGCGGCGACATCTCGATGGGGTAATCAGTAATGAAAGTCGGCTGTATCAGCAGCGATTCACACTTTACCCCGAAAATCTGGTCGATCAGTCTGCCCTTGCCCATGGTGTTATCCACTGGTACATCGAGTTGCCGGCAGGTTTCAAATAACTGATTTTCATCCAACCCGGATATGTCAATGCCTGTAGACTCCATGATGGCTTCGTACATGGTGAAGCGTTTCCATGGCCGGCGAAAGCTGATATTCATCTCACCAACACTGATTTCGGTGCTGCCATGCAGGCTGATCACGGCTTTCTCGACCATTTCCTCCACCAGGTTCATCATCCAGTTATAATCTTTATAAGCCACATACAGCTCCAACTGGGTAAACTCCGGGTTATGAAAACGATCCATTCCCTCGTTCCGGAAATCCCTTGCAAATTCGTATACTCCGTTGAAGCCGCCCACAATCAGGCGTTTCAGATACAACTCATTGGCAATTCTCAGATACAGGGTCTGGTCGAGCGTATTATGATAAGTCTTGAAAGGACGTGCCGCTGCGCCGCCATATACCGGCTGAAGCACGGGTGTTTCAACTTCAATATATTGCTTTGAATTCAGAAAATCCCGGAATGAGTTTATCAGTTGTGTCCTTTGAATGAATGTCTCCTTTATCTTCGGATTAACGACCAGGTCAAGATAACGTTGCCTGTATCGCTGATCGGGATCGGTAAATGCATCATACACCACTCCGTCTTTTTCCTTGACAATGGGCAAAGGACGCAGGGATTTGCAAAGCACCTTTAATTCCATGGCTTTGACGGATATTTCACCCATCTGAGTGCGGAAGATATGGCCGGTTACCCCGATGATATCCCCGTTATCGAGCAAATGTTTAAATACAGTGTTGTACAATGTTTTATCCTCCTCAGGACAAAGATTGTCGCGTTTGACATACACCTGTATTCTGCCTTTTTCGTCCTGCAACTCAATGAATGAGGCATTTCCCATGATGCGGCGGCTCATAATACGTCCGGCAAGGCTGACGTGCCAATCCGGTGCATCATCCCGGAATTTTTCAAGTATCTCAGCAGTAGAACAGTTCACGGGAAATTCTCCGGCAGGGTAGGGGTCAATGCCCAGTTTGACCAACTCCGACAAGGCATCGCGCCTGATAATCTCCTGTTCACTAAGGTTTAAACTCTGCATATCTGGTTATTTTGGAGCACAAATATAATTTAATTATTGTTTTCAAGGCAATAGCAAGCCAGCCGGGTTAGCAAATTTCAGGTAACAAATCTTTTTACCGGCTGCCAGATGCTGATGCTCATAAAATGTCCTGATATTAAGCACCGGATCAGGTTGCTCCTGACTGTAAATATCATTCATTGATTGATAAATCCTGATGTTGGAAGCAGTCAGGATTCCAAGGGTATATTCATAAAGTTCTATGCTGTCAGTTTTCAGGTTGATGGTTCCCCCGGGAAGTAAAATGCGGCTGTACATCCCGAGAAAACGGGGGGAAGTCAGGCGGTGCTTCAGGTCTGATTTCAAAGGATGCGGGTCGGGGAAGGTGATCCATATTTCACTTATTTCATCTTTCCCAAAAAAGGAAGCAAGGAATTCGATCCTTGTACGCAGAAAGCATACATTAGTCAGGTTTAAACCGAGGGCAGTCTTTGCTCCGCGCCACATCCGGGCTCCCTTGCGATCAATACCAATGAAGTTCATGCCCGGGAACATGTTTGCCATTCCCAGGGTATATTCGGCTTTTCCGCATCCCAGCTCAATAATCACAGGGTGGTCGTTCTTAAAGTAAGCGGAACTCCATTTTCCTTTCAGAAGATAATCCTTCCTGATTACCTCATCGAATGAAGGTTCCATGACGTTGGCAAATGCTTTCATCTCGGCAAACCGCTTCAGTTTGTTATTTCCCATGAAATTTTATCTGGTATTATATATTGAAATTGATATTACAAACTGTTTTGAATTAATAAACCAATTCGTTTAGTTAAGAATGGAACGCAGATAACGCTGCTAAATATGATAAACACAGATAATCATATGAGACATCAGATAAATCTTAATTAATCATAACAATCTGCGTCATCAGCATTCTATTTGATTTTTGCTAACTAAATGACATTGATTTATTAACCTAAATTTTCTATTACAATATTATCAACAAATTTTAACGCAATAGACGCACCTGGTGCAAAGATTAAAAAATCAAGGCAAATGCACATAACTCCTGAAGGTGTAAAATATTATTTTTAGATAATCAGGATAATCAAATTAATTCATTATATTTGCGGCGATTTTAGGTTTGAGTTATCTTCTTTCCAATTGGTCGATGTTAGCCTTCCCTTTGATCCTATTAATCAATCTGTTGAATTGATTATTTTGAGAAAATCCGGTACGGATGCCGGGTAATTTGTTTTGAATATTTTCAGCATGTTTCTCAAAATCAGGTTAATTAATTGAATCCAGGAAAGGCAGGCTTAGGAATATCAGCCGGTAAAAAAGATGATGATATTGAAATCCCCGGTAATCGGGATAATTAATAAGGTTGAATTATTACAAGTTATAAACGATTAAATTTTTTTAAGATGAACATTTTTGCAGGTAACCTTAGTTTCAAGGTTAATGAAGACGATTTAAGAAGCGCTTTTGAAGAATATGGAGAAGTATCTTCGGTTAAGATCATTACCGACAGGGAAAGTGGCCGTAGCAAGGGTTTCGGCTTTGTTGTGATGGATAATGATAATGAAGCTGAACATGCTATTAATGAATTGAATGGCGCAAGTTTAAAGAGCAGGGAACTGGTTGTAAATGAAGCCAGACCTAAGAAAGAAAGTTATTAACAAATTGACAGTAATTAAGATGAGTAAAGGAAAAGTAAAATGGTACAATGATACCAAAGGATTCGGTTTCATTGAGACCGAAGATGGAAAAGACATTTTCGTACATCGTACAGGTTTGGTAAAACCTTACGAAGGATTGAACGAAGGCAGCGAGGTTGAGTTCCAGGTGAAAACCGGAGATAAAGGGCTTATGGCTGTTGAAGTAAGAAAAGCATAACGCTGCTTTATAAAGTATCCGAGAATTAAAAAATCCTGTACCGGTAAAGTGGTACGGGATTTTTTATTTATCTGTTTATCCGATAATTTGTCTTACCAATTCATCAATCTCCTTCATTTCTTTACTCAGATATTTTTTGATTTCCAGTCTGATTTTCCCCAAATGGATTCCTTCAATTTTCTGTTCCGGTGAAATACCTTTGAGAAAACCGGAAACTTTTTCATGCGCTTTCCTGCCCAGTTCAGCCAGTTGTATATGTATTTCATTATCCCCGTCAAACCTTGGAAAGTAAATATCAAGTATTTTTTTGTGAACATGTCTTGCGCCAAATAAACCCCTTGCCTGAAAATCTTTCATCATCAGGTTTGGAGTGATGGAATTTAAAATGGCAGTCAGATAATTTGCCTCTTTTAAATTATTTGTGTAAAATACGTAAGTAACACTCTCTACAATTAATTCCAAATCAAAGTCTTGCCGTTTTACGACAGTTGCATTTGCATCTTTAGCTGACGAATTGTAAAGTACTATGTATGGTGCATTAATATTCTGTTCGGTCAATTTGTTTCTCCAATTCAAATAATTTTCTGAAGATATTTTTTTGTTTTTTTCTGTTCTGTGAATATTCCAGAAATTTTCAGCATTCTGAAACCACCTTGAAGCATATCGGTAACCGTCTTCCAATAGTTCTCTGGCAGAATGCAATTTAATTTCCTTTATATTTCCTTTATTTTCCACAGTAATTGGCAATACGACTAACTGAGGTCTGTAAAGGGCGAAAGGCAGAATACTCTTTGATAATGCTGTTCTGAAAATGAAATTGCTTTCAATTCTTCCGGAGTATTTAAGTCCTTTCCAAGGAGCTTTAGCATCGTTCTGTATATCATCCGATGTTTTAATATTTATTATCCTGTCTGACCAATCGGGAGGCACGTCCTGGGTAAGCCGGACAAAATAAAATGTCCTTGGAACTATGGTTGCACCCTGCTTAAACATGCTTTTATATGGATTGACATTTTTCTGCTTTTTAGTTTTTCTTATTGAGAATGCGGAAGATTTTCCCTGCCTGATATAGTACCATTTCTTATGAGTTTCGGTAAGTCCTGGCAATGCCATACTCAGATTGCAGTTGTGCGAAGGTATTTTTCCTGCGAATGATATTCCCTCAAGTCCGGATGCCTGGTTTGATTTTCCGGATTCGGCTTTTTCAGCGAACATCACACAACTTGGTATTCGGAAAAGTGGAGATACATCATTCAAATCCCAAATTTGCGATAAACGAAAACCTTTTGCGTTACCGCTTCTTGTGTTGTCGTGGTGGTCTGCGCTGAAAAAGCTTCTCGGTAAAACGAAAGCGATTCTTCCTTTATCCTTTAAAAAGTAATTACTGCAATATGCCAGGAATATAGCTGCAATTTCAAGATGCGGATAATTATTTGCTGAAGATGGTTTCACGTTGTAAGTTTCAGCAAGTTCATTTAATAGGTTTTGATACTCCTCGTTTTTGATAGAACTATAGGTGAACCAGGGCGGATTGCCAATGACATAATCAAACTTCTTGTTTAAGAAATAGGGTTTATAAAGATTTAGCACAATGAATTTCCAAATGCTGTCTCTGCCCTTTTCTTTAACCAGTTTGAGTGATTCATAGATTTTGTAGAAGCTGTCAATCAATTGTGAGTTCAGCCCGCCATTTTTATATCTTCGATGAAGATTATTTTCAAAGGTTTGTTTGGTTTCCTTTTTCCTGTGCATTGACTGTTCTGCCAGGTCTTCGCAAACATCGAGGGCTACGTCAAACAAATGAACATCATCAAAAACCTGAGTATTGAGCAATAGTTTTTCTTTGTCAATCTGCAGGGTGAATTCACCTCCAAAAAGAGTTTTCACTCCTTCCGGTGCAAGTAATGTGTTCGCCAGAATAATATTGAGATGAACGGGCTTCTTTGCACCTGAAATATCTTTACCCAGGGCAAGCAACATGGTCGTTTTTGCAATCTGGACACTCAAGGGGTGTATATCAATCCCGTAAATATTGTTGTTGAGTTCTTCTACTGAAATATCAGGATGGAGTTGTTTAATCCGGTGAATTACAGCCCTGAGAAACGAACCGCTTCCACAGGCTGGGTCTAATAATTTATCAGAAGCTTTAAATTCAAATTTCTGCACAATCCTTTCACAAAGCCAGTCGGGAGTGTAATATTCGCCAAGTGAATGTCGTGTGTCAAGGTCAATCAGTTCCTGGTACACTCCTTTGAGAATATCCTCATCCACATCATTAAAATCGTAAGAGGAAATTTCCTGGGCAATAAGACGAAATACTTTTTTAAGTCCACGAAAATTTCTGTCGCTGCCTATCCAGTGATAAAAGTCGTTGTCAATAAAATTCTGAATATTATATTTGTTGAAGATGTTTCCATTTATTATTCCTTTCATTTCATCTTCATCAATGTAATCGTTATTGCTTACCACTGCATATGCCAACATTTTAGAAAACACACTTAGGTAAGTATGTATCAGGAAATTATTTTCACTTGCATCAAAAGAACCGTAAGCAATAGACAGAAACTTTCTCCATTGCTCATAAGCAACCTGCACTTCACCATATTTCTGTACTTCATTGAAATGCCTGGTCAACTCACGGAATGATTCAATAAATACCGGGCTTTGATAACCAAATGATTCTTCAATTCGTTTTAATGTTGCCCGTTGTTTCTGTTCTTTGAAAAGGAAGCGGTCAATCCAGTAATAAAAATCTTCAGTATTGTCTTCCGAGAGAATAATAGAGGCGCTGGCAACTTCATTTAGTTTCAGTTCATCTTCTGTAAGGCTTTCAAGCCGGTCTAGCTGCGAGACGTCCGGAACGAATACTTTCCATGTAATGCAGTCCGAAGCAATTAAAGTGAAGTTGTATCCCTCTCCGGAATTGAACTGTCCAAGCATGTAACCTGCCAGTTGTTCCCTGGCATGTTTCAGGGATACTTTCAGATCGTTTTCAAATTCAATGATGATTTTGTTGTAAAGCGTATCAGCGCTTCCTTTATGCAGCCTGTCTTTTCGGGGAATATTAAGTACTGTGGTTTCTGACCCGCTGGTAATTTTATCAATAATGCGTTCAATTTCCGGCACGCCGGAATAAAGACGGTTCAGCAAATCTTTGAACGCTTCTTTCTTGGTCAGTTCCTTGCTGGCGGATTTTACCTTTTGGCGGTAATTATTTATTAGATTTGTAATATCATTGATCACTCTTCCAGTTTTAGCGCATGATTCAGTATAGCAAGTTATTTTAAAAATCCTTTTCTATCAAGAATATCAAAATATTCCTTCTTACTTAATGGGCATTTTGCTAAATTGATAAACTCATTTTTATCTAATTTACATTGAAATGACATTTGTTTTATCAGATAATTGTCAATTTCGTTATTTCCATGACTAAATTTTGTATGTGCCACATATTTACCCTTATGAAATAAATCCAGATATTTATGATCAGCACTTTTATTTGGAGAATCAGTAAATCCTTTTTTCTTTAAATTCTGATATGTCTTTTTGGAGTCTAATGTACTCATTTTTCAATAGTCTCAATAATTTGATTTAATATGCTTTTTATTAATTTATTGTGATTTGTCAAAGAATCATCATTTAAAGAATTAATTCTTTTATAAATATAATCAAATTCTTCACAGAAGGCATTTTCAGCATCATTTTCAGTTAACCCCGTACCAATTATATCCAGCATTTCTGACTGTATTACGAAATAATTTTCCTCTTTCTCAAATAAACAGCGAAGAGGAAATTTTAAGATATATTTAGTAGTTCCTGTTAATATTACATCAGTGGCGTATTCTAAGGAATATTTTTTGTCAGAGTAAGTATTTAAGATAATTCTCGTGATTTTACCATTTTTATTTGTGATTTTAACTTTTGCAACTGCTTCATCATTCTCAATTTGCGGGTTTCCAATCTCTTTTATTTCTGAAATCAACCCCATTTTAACACTTGATTTAAACCTGTTAATCTTATAAATTTGATTGAATTTTTCTGATACTTCATCATAATCAGCAAAACCTACAGGTGCAGTTCCAAAATCATTGGCAAATGAAAATAATCTTTCAACTATTTGATTCCTTTTATATGGTTCAGGATATAGTTTCCCTATTTTATAATAATCTCCGGAATTTGAAATTTCAATTAATTTTTCAAAACTTTCATTTACTATTTTACGATGTTTTTGGCAATTAAACCCCATTTTATTTTCGGTTCGCTGCGAATATGCAAATTGAGGAACAGCGCTCCCTTTTATAAACCCGACCAACTCAATAGTAAAATTTTTAATTTCAATTGCATCATTTGAAGGTAAATCAAGTCTTGCGAGAGAATAAATCAGTTCTTGCAGATCTTTTGCAATTTTTATCAGATCATCGATAAGTATTGAATTGTATTTCCCCAATTCACCACCGATCTCGATATAAGCACCTTTATTTAAGTCAATTTTCATAAATCATAGTATTGCAGCTAAATACCATCTATCCCTATGCACTGGGAACATATCTTTGGGATTCTTTTTCAATATCATTTGTATTGACCCCAGCAAAATTAATGCTTATTATTAATTATTGTTTTGTTCATAAACCGATGTACATAAGATACTTATGGCATATTATATTGCAAATCCTTGATTTATCAGGATTATTCAAATATTTTGCAATCCATTAATTAATTATATATCATAATATCAGACATATACATTTGTTTTCAATCTTACTTATTCCCTGCCTCATACATTTACTGTTCAACTTTTGGTCAATATTAAATTATTCTTTCGTAAAATTTGATTTGTTGGGTATTATATTTCCGCCATCTGAGCATATTGTTCAAATCACACTATCCCTTCTGCTTTCAGCTTATTTCCTTATGGATGACTTTGCTTTCACCTTGTGTTCTTTCAGGACTTTGCGCAGGAATTCCCCGGTAAAGCTTTTGTCATATGCGGCAATTTCTTCCGGTGTTCCGGTGGCGATGATCTCACCGCCGCGATGTCCACCTTCCGGACCCAGGTCAATGATGTGATCGGCAAGCTTAATCACATCCATGTTATGTTCAATGATGATCACTGAATTTCCCCGGTCAATAAGCCTGTTGAGCACTTCCATCAGTACACGGATATCTTCAAAGTGAAGTCCTGTGGTCGGTTCATCGAGTATATACAACGTTTTCCCGGTATCACGCTTGGCTAATTCAGCCGCTAATTTCACACGCTGTGACTCTCCGCCGGACAATGTGGTAGATGGCTGGCCAAGGGTGATATAGCCAATCCCCACTTCGTTCATTGCTTTGAGTTTATGATGAATGGACGGGATGCCGGCAAAGAATTCCACCGACTGTTCAATGGTCATATCCAGCACATCGCTGATGGATTTTCCTTTATAACGCACTTCGAGGGTCTCGCGGTTGTATCTTCTGCCCCCGCATTCATCGCATTCGACATACACATCCGGGAGAAAGTTCATCTCTATGGTTTTAATCCCGGCGCCTCTGCAGCTTTCACAGCGTCCGCCCTTTACATTAAATGAAAAACGACCTGCTTTGTATGCCCTGACTTTCGATTCGGGCAACATCTCGAAAAGCTTGCGTATATCGCCGAAAACATTGGTGTAGGTGGCTGGGTTAGATCGGGGTGTTTTCCCGATTGGCGACTGGTCTACTTCTATCACTTTATCAATATGCTCAATTCCTTCAATTGAAAGATATGGAAGCGGATCGCGAAGCGAATGGTAGAAATGGTGGCTCAGGATGGGCAGCAATGTATCGGTGACCAGTGATGATTTACCGCTGCCTGATACACCTGTGATGCAGATGAGCATTCCGAGGGGAAAAACCGCAATTACCGACTTCAGGTTATTGCCTGCGGCTCCGGTTAGTTTCAGCATTTTTCCTGATCCTTTCCTTCTTATCTTTGGAAGGCTTATCTCACGGATATGGTTAAGATACTGTGATGTGATGGTATCAGAAGCCAGTACTTCAGCCACACTTCCTGAAACCATCACTTCACCGCCATGCTTGCCGGCCAGCGGGCCCATATCCACCAGGTAGTCGGCAGATAATATCATTTCTTTGTCGTGTTCCACCACAATCACCGAATTGCCGATATCGCGCAATTGCCTGAGGGAATTGATCAGCCTCACATTGTCGCGTTGATGAAGCCCGATGCTGGGTTCATCAAGTATATAAAGCACGTTTACCAGTTGAGAACCTATCTGGGTAGCAAGCCGAATGCGCTGGCTCTCTCCACCCGAAAGTGATCGGGCGCTCCTGTTGAGCGAAAGGTAATCGAGACCTACATCCAATAGAAACCTTAACCTGCCACGTATTTCTTTCAGCACTTCGTGGGCAATTGCCTGCTGGCGGGCGCTCATTTGTTCCTCTACATTCTCAAACCAGGAAGATAATTCACCAATGTCCATCTTTGTGAGCTCAGAGATGTTTTTCCCGGCAATCCTGAAGTGAATTGATTCGGTTTTCAGCCTTGATCCCTTGCACTCCGGACATTCAATCTCCCTGATGAACTGGTTGGCCCATTTCTGGGCCTTTCTCGATGGATTTTCGTCACGCTGGTTAATGATGTAATTCACTACTCCTTCAAAGCTTAAAAAATAACTTGACGTCCCGTAAATGCTGCGGAGTTTGAAAGTTTCATCCGACCCGTAAAGTATCACGTTGAGCGGATCTTCGTCAATCTCTTCAATAGGAGTATTGAGGCTGAAATTGTACTTGGCGGCAATTGATTCAAGCTGGTTGAAAATGAGTGATGTCTTGTATTTTCCAAGGGGGACAATTCCTCCGCGGGCAATACTGATCCTGGGGTCGGGAATGATCTTGTTGAAATCAACTTCGTTAATTGTACCGAGACCATTACATTTGTGGCAAGCGCCCTGTGGCGAGTTAAATGAAAAGTTATGCGGAGCCGGGTCAGGGTAGGATATCCCGCTGGTAGGGCACATCAGTTGGCGGCTGAAATATCTGATCTCCTCCGATTCCTTGTCAAGCAGAAGGATGGTCCCCCTGCCTTGCTTCATGGCAGTCTGTACAGAACTTTTCAATCTCGGCAGGTCATCCTCTTCCACCACCAGCTTGTCAATCACCACTTCAATATTATGCACCTTGTATTTTGCCAGCTTTAACTTTAGAGGCAGCTCAAGAACTTTGCCATCAACTCGGCAGCGCACAAAACCGGATTTTTGAATCTGGCTGAATATCTCCCTATATTCCCCCTTTTTCGCGGGGCAAGAATGTATGTTTTCTTTCCTATGAATTTTTCGAAGATGAGGCGGATGATCTGTTCATCGGTGTATTTCACCATTTTTTCGCCGGTAACATATGAATATGCATCACCTGCGCGGGCATACAATAAGCGGAGGAAGTCATAAATTTCAGTGATGGTACCGACGGTCGAGCGTGGATTTTTGCCTGTGGTTTTCTGCTCGATGGAAATAACAGGGCTGAGTCCGGTGATCTTGTCTACATCCGGTCGTTCGAGACTGCCCAGAAATTGTCTTGCGTATGCCGAAAATGTTTCGATGTACCGTCTTTGCCCTTCGGCATAAATAGTGTCAAACGCCAGTGATGATTTGCCGCTGCCGCTCAGACCGGTGATAACGGTGAACTTATTGCGCGGGATGTTCACATCAATATTCTTCAGGTTATGAACCCTGGCTCCCAGCACCTGCACCCATGAGTCGTCTTCAGAATAATCGGGTTTAACGGACTGGATGGCCGGTAATGCTACGGCAGCAGGGGTTTTCTCGATAGAGGCGAGTGATTTCTTCATTTGCTTTTCCGGCATTCCTTAATCATTAGAAGTAGTGTCGACAGGGGTGTTGATCTTCTTATAATTGAAATCATAAACTCTGCCTGCTTCCTTTGGTATTTGTATAATATAGCTCTTTTTAGCCTTGTTGGTCAGGTACGACTCGCGCAGCCATGGATTGAATATCTTCAGTATCTTGTAATTTATCGAATAGTGTTTTGCAAAATCAGCAAAATCGGTCACCGGTGTATCCACTGTCATTTCTGTAACAGAGATGAATGGATACAAATCCTCATGGGTCAGCTGGTAACCATAAGTGCCGGGGTCCAGCATGATTGTTTTCATTGCCAGCACACGGAAAATATACCTGGCTGTTTCGTCATTCAGCATCAGGTCATAGTATGTATTGGCTTTCTGGCGTTCAAGCTCGTGGCTGAGGCGTTTCCTGCCAATGTCATATGAAGCGGCGGTCAAGGTCCAGTTATGGTAAATCGCATATGATTCCTTAAAAAAATCGCAGGCAGCCTGGGTCGATCGTGCCACATTATACCGTTCGTCCACCTCCTTGTTGATTTCCAGCCCGTATTCCTTTGCAGTGCTTTCAATAAACTGCCAGATGCCCTTGGCTCCGGCGGGAGAATTCGGGTGAGTCAGCGCACTTTCCACCACGGCCAGGTATTTAAAATCATCAGGTATTCCGTTTTTCTTCAGTATTGGTTCTATCATGGGGAAATACCGGGTTGCTCTTTTTATTGTCAGCAATGTAAGAGACTGGTAGTATACATTTACAATCATTTCCCTGTCAAGGCTTTCACGGATATCGAAATTCATCAGGGGTACTTTTTCACCGGCAAAATCAATTTTTTCAGGAAGTTTTACAGGATTTACGGAAATGAGCCCTGCTTCAGGCAGGTTGTTTTTTCCTTCATTCAGTCCTGCAAAAAGGGGAATAACCAACCATACCGCAATGACAAGCATTGTTATAACCAAAAGAATAAGCCCGAATTTTAATAATCGTAGCATCAGAAAATATTATGAATTATTGTAAGAAACTGTTTTGAATTTTAAATATTTCTGTTATATTATTCATATTCAACTTCTTTTGCATGCCCAAAAGAAGCAAAAAGGCACCACGAACGAGAATACAACATGCACTTTCACACAGGCCAACGCTATCGGGTCTGTGCATGTTGTATTCCACACCGTTCGTGGACAGCCAACGCACAGGGCTTTCATGGTCACATTTACGTAAAATGCATATGGCAAAAGTCATTTTTTCAAAATTTTTCATAATAAATGAGTGCGAAGCATAAAATATAAATACCATATCAACGAATTGCTGTTCGAGTGAAGTCGAGGAACGAGACGGAATGAGTTCAATTCGTTAAGTCTTTTTTGCTTACTTTTTGTGACGACAAAAAGTAAGAAGAAAAAAATGCAGAAAATCATCTGATATTAATTCAAAACAGTTTTTAATAATCTGAATAACAAGTCAATTAAAAAAACAACACCTGGTTTTTTGAACCTGCAAAGATAATGAAGAAAAGGAGATTGGGATACCGGTGATGAGTTATAAAATTAAATGCTATAAAAGTCTTAGTCATAATCCTTGTCTTAGACTTAGTCAGGGTTTTGACTAAGACAGGGACTAAGACAAAGACAAAGTCCAAGAAGTTCTACCTGATCTTGCTGTAATCTAGAATTGTCCAGAATATCCACAAGGAAATGCATATGCTCAGGCCGATATAGGCATAGTAAAAGGAGATGATAAATGAAATGATATATACAACGAGGCCAAACCAGTAGGCATTTCTGATCTTCAGGATCAGTTCATCGGAAACATCATCCCTTAATAATCTGCGATTGAATGCTGCCGTAAACCACAACAGGTTATAGGCAATGCTGATCAATACCATGGCGCCACAGTAAAATGCTGAAGCAGTGTTGGTGGCAGGTGTATCAATGTATTTTGCCAGAACGGCCGTAGGAAATGGAATAAAAGTGACCATCAGAAGTAAAAAGCCATTGGCAAACAGGAACCTGGTGTTGATAGTTTTCAGGTATTTGAAAAATCCATGATGATTGATCCACATGATCAGAATGGCGCCAAAACTCAGAACAAACGAAAAATAGGAAGGCCACAGGCGGCTCAGGGCAAGCAACAGGTTCTTATTGGAACCAAAATCATTCATGTTTGGGACCTTAATTGTAAGGATCAGCAGCGTAATGGCAATGGCAAAAATACCATCGCTGAAAGCTTCTACCCGAGTGGTTTCTTTATGATATATATTCATTTATGTCTTTATATCGGGCAATCTGAGCAGCCTGTTCAGGTTAAAGGCGAGGTCGAGAAAAATGAATTTATGATAACCATTCCTTTCGATGTGATAAAATGCCTTGTTAAGCTCCCCGGCGATCAGGGCAATATTCCCGGGATGAATGTATGTGTTGAATTTAGAAGAGAAATCATTTTCCTGCCGGTTCATAAATGACAGGGAAGCAATATCCCGGTTTTGCATGAAGTTATTGCGCACCATGCCCAGTGAATAGGCCAGGAAGTTCTTTTGTTTTTCCCTGCCGGCTGCGCCTATCTGATCTACCCACTTAAGAAGATCCCTGTTATTTCGTGAAAAACTCAGCCGCATCATCGATACAAAATTATCGTAATTAAAGCTAGCCTGCTCATTCCCGGTAATCAGGGCATTTAACTTACTGCAGCTTCCCTGTGAAAGCCTTACCATTTCAGTTGTTTCATCATCAGGAAGATTGTACTGCCTTTTTATGTATGCAAACAGATTTTCATCATCAATTCCCGGAATTACAATTAACTGGGTGCGCGATACAATGGTCTTCAGCATTTGCCCGGGATTCTCTGACACAAGCAAAAACAAAGTATTCTCAGGAGGTTCTTCAATGATCTTCAGGAGTTTGTTGGCTGTTGCATCGTTCATCTTTTCCGGCAGCCAGATGATCATGATCTTATATTCCGATTCATAGGATTTAAAGTTCAGCTTTCTGAGTATCTGTTCGCTTTCCTTCACTGTGATGATACCCTGCTTGTTCTCGGAACCAATTCTATCCAACCACTGGTTCAGCGAGAAATACGGGCCGGCCAGGACAGCCTCCCTCCAATCCCTGATAAAATCATCGCTGACTGGAGGTTCAGACCTCTGCCCGGTAATTATAGGAAATACAAAGTGCAGGTCGGGATGTATGAGCTTGCTGTTTTTAAGGCAGGACGGACACTTACCGCAGGCATCATCATTTTTTTCACCGGTACATTGTATATAGCAGGCATAGGCAAGCGCAAGCGCCAGTGAACCACTACCTTCCTTTCCGCTGAACAGTTGTGCATGACTGATACGGTTATCCCGTACGCTCTTTATCAGGCGGTTTTTGATCGCCTGTTGTCCGATTACGTCTGAAAAATACATTTATTAAGCTGGTTTTCCGTCAAACTGATTTTTCCGGCTGATTTGCAAATTTCATGATTCTTTGGCACAATGAAAAATTTAATGTGATAATGTGGTAATGTGATAATGTGGTAATGTGATAATGTGGTAATGTGACAATTTGTCAATAGGGATAATCGATTGTTCGTATGTTCGATTGTTCGTCCGCCGGAGGCGGAGTTCGATTGTTTATATTGTCTGTTTGAATATTGTGGCTGTTCTAAAAAACTAATTTATAACCAAATATTCAACAAATTACTAAGAAACTGTTTTGAATTTTAAAAAAGTTCAAGTTATTGAAACATTCAATTTTTACCCGCCCCTAACCCCTCCCTGCGAGCAAGGAGGGGAATAGATTTCTGCTAAATTATAACATATTACATAGCGGACAATCCCCTCC
>JAPLDU010000083.1 GCA_026391255.1 Bacteroidia bacterium
AGACGTGTGCTCTTCCGATCTGTGCCAATGTTCACGGTATGATAAACATTACCGTCAATGTCGGTTACTATTTCTAATGTTGTAAACGAACGAGTACTTCCATATCCCGTGCCATTGCCATTGGTTGCATAAGCCCGTACAAAATAAGTGGTTGAAGCAATTAACCCGGTTAAACTACTTGTAAAGCTGCCGGTAGCAATTCCATCTGAAGTATGCGAATCAGTAATGGTCGGATTTCCCGATGTGTTCCAGCAAACTCCTCTTGCCGTAACGGTACTTCCTTCATCACTTGTTATTGAACCTCCACAAGTTGCAGAATTAAATGTAATATTGGTTACATTATTGGTTGTCAATAAAGGCACCGGACCTGTCTCGTCTTTCTTACAACTATTTGAAAGAATTAATAAGATCACTGAAACAATTAATGAGTAATACCAGATTCTGTGATTCTGTTTCATGTCAATTCAATATAAATTAATTCCGAAAATTACAAATTATTGTCTGAATGTAATTATTTCATTGCCTCGTTTCATTGTTATTTACAATATTAATCTTTTTTCAATTTCCGAATTGAATTGTTATAATCTAAAATTCTGCAATTTACCTGTTCATTTCGTATTATTTGGTTGTAAAACGACCGTTGTCACGGGAATTGCGAATTGTTCAATTAATGAATTCGTTGTGATTCGGATTCGTAGGGACAGATCGCGGTTTAAATTCGTAGGGACAGGTCGCGACCTGTCCCTACGAATTTAAAATATTATCCACCCGAAATTCAATTAAATCATTAGGTTTGCAATCTGACAATTATTGAATAATTAAAATCTAACGTTCTCATATTATGGAGAATTTCATAGTATCGGCTTTAAAATACCGCCCTGCTGATTTTGATTCTGTGGTTGGCCAGAAATCCATCACGGTTACCCTAAAGAATGCCATTAAAAACAACCACCTGGCACATGCTTACCTTTTTCATGGCCCGAGGGGTGTTGGTAAAACCACCTGTGCCAGGATTTTTGCCAAAACCATTAACTGCAATAATCTGACGGAGAACACAGAACCCTGCAATGCCTGCGAATCATGCCTTTCGTTCAACCAGTCGCGCTCATACAATATTCACGAACTGGATGCTGCTTCAAATAATTCGGTGGATGACATCCGCAATCTCAATGATATGGTGCGAATACCGCCCCAGATAGGAAAGTACAGCGTGTATATCATTGATGAAATCCACATGTTGTCAACCGGTGCGTTCAATGCATTCCTGAAAACCCTCGAAGAGCCGCCTGCACATGCCATTTTTATACTGGCAACCACCGAAAAACATAAGATCATTCCGACCATTCTTTCCCGTTGCCAGATCTATAATTTCAACAGGATCAGGATCAGCGACATATCATCATATCTTGATTATGTTGCAAAAAAAGAAGGTGTTGAAGCAGATCCCGAAGGGCTTAACATCATTGCACAGAAGGCTGACGGGGCAATGCGTGATGCCTTATCCATCTTCGACCAGATAGTCAGCTTCGCCGGGAGTAAAATTTCTTATAACGATGTGATCAGCAACCTGAACGTTCTCGACTATGATTACTATTTCAGGATTGCCGAGACAATTCTGGAAGGCAATTACAACAATGCACTGTTGATTTTCAGCGAAGTGCTCGACAAAGGTTTTGACGGACATCATTTCCTCACAGGCATCAGTAAACACCTTCGTGATCTGCTGGTGAGCCGGGATGAGGCAACCCTTGAACTTCTCGATACCGGTGCACAGCTTCGTGAACGGTACAAACTGCAGGCTGCCCGTTTTCAGAGCGCCACCCTTCTGGCTGCACTTGAAATCTGTTACCAGGCGGATGTCACCCTCAAATCAAGCAATGATCATCGTCTGCATGTTGAGCTGACACTGATGCAGCTCTGCAATATTGAGCTTAAAAAAAAAACAGGTTTGATTGAACATGAAAAAGTTGTTTCAGAAAGTAAACCAGTCCAGACATATTCAAGACCTGCTTCTGCTTCACGATCTGTCAGCCCTGTTGCCCGCGCAGAAAAGACATCGGATCCTGTCATTACCAGGTCAACCATCCCATCTATAAAAGATGCACTGAAGGATAGTGCAACCAGTCATTCTGTAAAGGATGTACCACCTGAAACGACCGTTGCACAAGAAAATACTGAGAAGAATAAAACGATTCCGGTTGTTGGAAATGAAATTGAAATGGCCTGGCGGAAATATGCAGATAATGTTCATCAGGATAAACCAATACTCTCTGAGGTGATCAGGAGTACCAAACCCGAAATGACGGCCGTTTCAACAGTTACCGTGAATCTTACAGATAACATCCAGCGGATGAAACTGGAAGAGGCGATGGACGATTTGCAGGAATTTCTAAGGAACGAACTGAATAACCCGGATATCGTTGTGAACATTAACATTTCGGCCACTGCAGAAGAAAAAGTATACTTCAGCAACGCCGACAAACTGAATTATTTCATCAGTAAAAACCCGGCCCTGCTGAAGCTGAAACAACAGTTCGGGCTGGACTTTGAGTGAAGAAGAAGATTTGAAGATTTGAGGATTTGAAAATGTGGTAATGTGATAATGTGTTAATGTGAATATGAATCCTCCCTTTTGTTTTCCGGCTTCGTACGTTTAATTTATTTTAAAACTACCATCTGCCAGCGAAGCCGGTGCAAGCATTTCAAACGAAAAAAAAATATACAAAAAAAAACGCAGATAACACTTATGCTGGGCACTTGTGCTATCCGCGTTCTTTTTGAATTTTTCCTAAATTATTTGTATTTTATAACTTTACAAACTTTCTACTTTTGACTTTATAAACTCATTACTTTCTTTTTCCTTTTGACCTTGATTTGGTATTTGTATTATTGCCAAACAGGTAAGCTAAAGAAATGTTGATGTTGCGGGCTTTCATTTCTGCATTGTCAGTAGTAACAGGCGCTAAATTGGCTAAACCCAGGTTATATTGCAAGGCAACCTGAAAATTACTGAATTCATATCCAACACCAAAGTTAAGACCATAATCAAATGCTTTCATAGTTTTTGACGTATCACTGCCAAATTTGATATCCTGACTTCCGTTTCCACTGCCATTATCGACTTTTCCGGATATCCCATCAGCTAAATATAGTCCCACAAATACAAATGCTTTATTCTTAGCAATATTAAAATTGTAAAGTACATTTATAGGAATATTAATATAGACCGGAGAAATTTTGGAATCAGTTCCCATAAAAGAGTACTTTGATCCTCTAAATGAGTAGGCAATCCCTGGTTGAATATCAATTTCATTAGTCACCGGTATTACGGCAAATACACCAACTTCAGGACCCATTAGCATTTTAGCATCAAATGTGAGTCCGGACTGTTTTAATGTCATTGTAGACAAATTCAACCCGGCCTGAACACCGTATCTGATTTGTGCCTGCGAAATTAATGAACACAATACCAGAACAATAACGATTGTAAATATTTTCTTCATATGATAAAATTTAAAGGTTAATAATTCTGCGAATGTAAATATTTAATTCCATTTTCCTAAAGTATAAAGGGGGAAAAATGGTCATTTGTGCTCCTAAACATAAGCAATATATCAGCAGATACTAACATTACAGAATGTTTAGGATGATTAGAATCTTTCAATATGACAAACCTGTGATACCTATACTAATCATTAATGTATTACCGTAACGCGATTCGATATGATAGTTATTATTATAATATAAATTTAATATGCTATATTGTAATGAAATATTCATCCCTACATATTTATTTAATGTGACAAGGAGACCTGCATCTCCTCCAATTGTAAAACCACTTTTTAATGAAAAATCACTACTTTTGATCCTGTCATACAAAGCGAATATTTTTAGAAATGGAAATCCTTTTCCACCTCCACCTAGTGAATCAGACTTATTATGAATACCAAAATAGTAAGCCATCTGTGGACCTATTCCAAGAGTCGAATAACTAAAATATTGGCCTGAGGCACTATTATCCTGGTCATCTTCAGTTAATACGGTTCCTTGTATTCCAAACGCTAATCCATTGGTAACAAATCCGGATATGTCGCCAGTAAAAGCAAAATTACTAATAGTTTCATTATCATATACATTTCCTGTTGAACTACTAAAAGAACCACTAAAATTGAAAATTTTACTTCCTTTTGAAATTGGTTGTTGAGATTGTGAAACCAATGAACTCATTACGGGAATAATAACAATAATAAATATTTTTTTCATACTATAAAATTTAAAGGTCAATAATAAAGCGAATATATTTATTCATGAGACTAAATTTTCAGGAACAAAGTGAACTGAAAATTTTAAGTCGAATCATCCCGACAAAGTCGGAGGGTAATTACCCCGTAGCTCTGCTGCGGAACTTTGGGTCCAGGGCTTGCCCTGGGGTACATACCCGTGATTCCTTTCTTATTTCTAAGTATCAGCAGGAAAAATGGTCATTTGTGCTCCTAAACATTTATTGGCCGAAGAACTGATTTTACATTAATGATAAGTCGTATTTTAGTCGCTTTGGAGACAAAACTAACCAACATGTTGTCGCTAATCATATTCCCATGAAACGGAATTAATCCGCCTCAGGCGGATCAAATTTTCAAATTAATTTAGTCCCTCAGTATTTGAAATTAAGCTCCTATATGAATAACTTGAAAATAAAGGAAATATGGACTTAATCCTAATCTTAGTCTTAGTCAGATTTTTGATTAGGACAAAGATTAGGACAAAGATTAGGACAAAGATTAGGACAAAGATTAGGACAAAGACTAGGACAAAGACTAGTTATATAAGAGAAAATAATTGAACCAAATTTACCCGTCTATTTCCGGCTTCTGATTAACTGCATCAGTTTTGTGCAGGTGATTAGCGGGGTTCTTAAAATATAAAAATAACTTCCCTCAGGCAGGGTGCCTGATTTAAAAACAATCCTGTGCCTGCCTGCAGTGACTTCTCCTGATATCAGGGATGCAATTTTTTCACCCAGAATATTATACACAGATAAATCAACGCTTTCAGTGGCAGGAAGGTAAAATTTCATTTCTGTAAGCTGGTCAAAAGGATTGGGAACATTGGGATAGAGAATAGTCATATCAGCAGGATTGTCTGATTCATTAATGCCAACAATGTTGGTAAGCAATACAGATAGCGTATCTGTACAATTATTAGCATCTGTTACCAATACTGAGTATGTTGCAGCGCCAAGGCTGTTCAGGTCTTCGGTGCTTGCCCCGTTTGACCAACTGTAGGAATACGGGCTTATCCCACCGGTGACCGTCAGATCAATGGAACCATTGTATGTACCGGTAGGATTTATTATCTGAGTACTCAAAACCAGGGCAGGCGGCTGATCTATCACAACACCGGAAGTGATTGTACAAGACGAAGCATCGGTCACCGTAAGAATATAGTCACCGGCCGGTATATTGCTGATAAGTGCAGATGTGCTGTCATTGCTCCAATGCAGCAGATAAGGTGAAGTCCCTCCCGAGGGAGATGCCAGAGCGCTACCGTCAGCCAGCCCGAAACAGGAGACCTGGTAAGTTGTCATGTCTGTAAGCAACTGAGATGGTTGGGCAATAGTAACTGTTGCTGTTGATACCAATGAATTTGATGATGTGACAGTCACCAGATAAATTCCACTTGACAAACCAGTGATATCCTGAGTTGTAGCCCCATTGCTCCAGAGATAGCTGTAAGGACTGATACCTCCGGTCACCGTAAGATTGACTGAGCCATTGGTCTGGCCAAAACAACTGATATTACTTCCTGCTGCATCAAGAATCAGGATATTATTCAGATTACTGTTCACACTTACATCATCGAGGAAGATATTGTTCCCGTATCCATTAATGGATGTGAACTTAATCAATACATTATTCCCGGAATATGCGGCCAGGCTTATTGAATCTGTTCTCCAGTCTGAGGCCGAAGCTGGAAAGAATTCTGCTGACTGGTTGCTTCCTGTTGCCAGTGCTGATCCCCCTTTGTTGTATATCGCCGTTGGAAGGTAAGAAACCCCGCCATTGGTGGAAATGAAAACCCGGAGTGTATCTGAATATGTGGTGTCGTACATGCGATAGGCAACTTTGAAAGTGAGTTTTGCAAAGGGAGTCAGCGTAATGAGTGGTGTGATCAGATTGTCATTCTGTCCGGACGAACCATAGTTGAAACAATTGATATATACGGCAGATGTTCCGGGAGGATTACCAAGTGCATTCTGGTATTGTACCCATGTCATTGAATTATCAGGATTATCAAGGTTCCAGCAGCCGGGGAGAAAAGATCCTTCAAAGTCTTCAGTGAAAGGCAATGAAACGCTGTTGCACTGGGTGGTAAATATTACGTCGTTGCCATAGGTGGTTCCTGCGCTGTTCACTGCTTTAATCCGGAAATGGTACTGAGTATTTGCAGTCAGCCCGGATATTGAGGCCGTTGCATTTACGTTTGAGTTTCCGTTGGTCGTTGCAGGAACCGCATTCGAAGTACTGCCGTATGATGCCGTCAGGCCGTATTGAAAACTGACGCTTGTGGCCAGGTTATTGGCATTTACAATTCCATTCAGGACACAGGAAGAGATAGTGATGCCGGTGGCATTTCCGGTAAAGGCATTTGGCAGTGCAGATACATTAATTGTGAAGGAAATGGTACTTCCGGCTGTGGTAATATTTGATATGTTAATCCCTCCGGCACTGCCATCCGATAAGAAACAGGACGGGTTTGAAGTATTGTTAAAGACAGTCCTGTTATAATCGCTGCTGAAGGTGGCATTATTTTCAGTTCCGTTGTTGCTGAGTGTACCAAAAGGCCTGTACACATAAACCTCATCCAGCACGGTTGAACCGTCGTAGTTGGAGTTTCCCTGGCCGTCGAAATTGGTATTGATCCTGTAAAAAATCAGACCGCTGTTTGGCAGTGAACTTTCAAATGTACCGGTTATCTTCCTGTATTCCGCCACAAAATATTCAGTAAGTGAATTAGGTGATGGTATTTTGTAAGCCACATTGGCGCTGGTAGATGAATTGAGCGGATGCAGTGTGTAGGTTCCAGAGGAGGATGCGGTGGGAATTGAGGTGATCCAGTTGCCGTACCGGTATTTCATGTAAGCGGTCATGTGCTGTGCCGGGTTAAGATCCTGTTCCATCACATCCCAGCCTGCCATCGGGTAAAGGCTGCTGTAATTTGAATCATAATGATACAGGTCAGGTGCCCCGAGAGAATGAAACATCTCGTGGCAGAGAACGCCTGCCTGATCAGGAAGCAGGCTGTTCTGCAACTGGAAATTATAAGTTCCCACTTGCTTTGAATTGATATAAACGGTATAGGAATAAAGACTCCACATGTGAGGCCATAGCAGGTCGTTCCAGCCATCGGCATCTCCTTTAATAATAAAACAGATATTATCAACATAACCATCGTTGTCGCCGTCAATATTCAGGGATATTGGAACCTGTGAGGCTATGGCATTCACGGCATTCATCAGCAGGGTATGTTCACGCGTTGTAGATTGTGAACTGGTGTATCCCGAAGGATTCGTGGTTGCATCGTATGGCTGATAATAATTACGGGGATGGGAATCCTGATAAGACACAACTGTGGAACCTGCAGTGACAGGGTAAAAAGTAGAGTTAATGGTAAGCTGACTATAAGATGCTTCAGTGTAGTAATTTTTAAGAGAATTAGTACCTGAAGCTGTGGAATTGAACATGGTGTTATAGGTTGTAACCTGGTCGGTATATTCCGCATCTCCTGAAAACCTGATGTACACCACGATATTATTTATAGTCCCTGATGATGGGGTTTTTAACGATTTATTTACGTTCTTAAAATGAGATACTCTTTTGCTTTGGTATTCATTATTTGAGATCAGTGTCCAGGGCTTCAGTCCTACTGACCCGGGATCAACAGAATTCACAATGAAGATGGACGGGATCAGCTTTCCGCCCAGTTTCTCTGCGTAATAGTACCATCCGTCATTTGCCCTGATGATGGTATATCCGTTGGCATCGTGAAGCCAGTTGAAGTACTCATCGCCGGATGCATAACAATGAATAATCGTTTTGTCAGGTTGTTCAATGCTTTGCGGAACAAATTTCAGTAAAGCAGCATTGGCATTCTGAAAATTAAATATTAATATCAGAAACCCGCAATATAATAATATTTTTTTCATAATCAAATCATTATAAGAGATAAAATGGTTTCAACGAAAAATCAGATCAGTGAGTTCATAACAATGTAATTAACTGGTCATGATGATGAATCTACAGAACAAAAGTAAGCATACTTGATGAATCCTGTACAATCCGAAAGGAAAATAATTCAGGATTAGTATTTTATTTCTGAAATCTTGATGCGTTTTGGCAAAATTTCAAAAACGAAACAAACTACTTTGAATTTGTTATTTTGTTGATTGATATTTATTTGTTATTTGTATTTTGAGATTTGTGATTTTTTGTTCGGTTCTGGCTTGTCCAGGTTAGGATATACCAATATTTTTGAATTTTAAGAATTGACCTGAGAGTGTTAATAATTGCGCCGGCTTCGCTGAAAGCTGGTAGTTTCAAAACTACATCTGACCTGCGAAGCCGGGAACCAATGGGGGGTGATTTGTTAACCCCGGGTCGTGACCCGGGGCTATTCAGCTTCAAGTCCTTCGGACTTTTTCTGCAGACCTTAACCTGGACAAGCCAGAACCAAATAAGAAATCACAAATCTCAAAATACAAATAACAAATAAATATCAATCAACAAAATGACAAATACAAAGTAGTTTGTTTGGCATTTGAAATTTTGAAATTGTTTATTATTTGTTTTTTGTGATTGGTTTTTTGGAATATTTTGCCAAAACGCGTCAGGATTTCAGAAATAAGGTACTAATTAATTACTGTTACAGAATCAAATGTCATGTCATATTAACCGGCCATAAGAACTGACTTTTCAGCTTGGCTTAAATTTTGTACCTTTGACCCCGTTTTACAATTATTATAGTAATCTGATTAAGAATGAGCATAGTAAACAACATATTAAATGCATTTCTCGGATCCAAGTCCGACCGCGATATCAAGGAAGTGACCCCGCTGGAACTAAAGATCAAAGCTGAATACGAAAATATCGTCCCCCTGAGCAATGATGAACTCAGGGCTAAAACCAGGGAAATTAAACAGATCATTAACGACCGTATCAGTAGCGACCAGGCAGAGATTGACCGTTTGAAAACTGCGATTGAGAGCGAGGAAATTGAAGTGGATGAAAAGGAAAGACTTTATCTACAGGTTGAAAAGATTGAAAAAACCATCAAACAAACCATTGAAGATGTGCTGCTCGAAGTTCTGCCGGTGGCATTTTCAATTGTAAAGGAAACAGCCCGCCGTTTCAAGGAAAATGAAGTGATAGAAGTCACAGCCATGGATTTTGACCGTAACCTTGCCGCTACCCGTGAAAGCATTACCATTAACGGCGACAAGGCATACTGGAATAATACCTGGCTTGCAGGCGGTAACATGATTACCTGGGATATGGTGCATTATGACGTTCAATTGATAGGAGGGATAGTACTTCATTCTGGCAAGATAGCTGAAATGGCCACAGGCGAAGGGAAAACACTGGTGGCAACTTTGCCGGTTTTCTTAAATGCTCTGGCCGGACGCGGTGTTCATATCGTAACCGTGAACGATTATCTTGCCAAACGTGACTCTGAATGGATGGGCCCGATATTCGAATTCCACGGGCTCACGGTCGATTGCATTGATAAGCACGAACCGAATACCGAAAACCGCCGAAAGGCATATCTGGCGGACGTTACATATGGTACAAACAATGAGTTTGGGTTTGATTATCTTCGTGATAACATGTCCATCACTCCCGAAGACCTCGTTCAGCGCGGCCATAATTATGCCATTGTTGATGAGGTGGACTCTGTGCTGATTGACGATGCCCGTACACCTCTGATTATTTCCGGCCCAACCTCTTCCAATACCGAGGATTCCGAGATATTCCAGCAATACAGGCCAAGGGTCGAAAAGCTGGTAGCGGCTCAGCGTAAATTAGTCACACAGGTACTGGTGGATGCTAAAGATTTTATTTTAAAAAATAAACCCGACGAAGGGGGAAAACTCCTGGTGAGGGCTTTCAAAGGCTTACCAAAAAACAAAGCCCTGATAAAGTTTCTCAGTGAAGAAGGGAATAAAACCCTGATGCACAAAACCGAGAATACTTACATGGCCGATAACTCCAAGCGTATGCACGAGGTTACCGATGATCTTTATTTTGTGATTGACGAGAAAAATAACTCCATTGAGCTTACCGAAAAGGGCATCGACCTGATATCATCTGATGTGGATGATCCTGAATTCTTTGTACTGCCTGATATCGGCTCACGTATTGCAGATATTGAAAAAAATATCACCAACAACCTGGAAAAGATTGAAATCAAGGAAAAACTGCTTGCCGACTATGCCGTTAAGTCGGAACGAGTTCACACCCTGAACCAGTTACTGAAAGCTTACACACTGTTTGAAAAAGACGTGGAATACGTGGTGATGGACAACAAGGTGAAGATCGTTGATGAGCAGACAGGACGTATCCTCGAGGGCAGGCGGTATTCCGAAGGACTGCACCAGGCCATTGAATCCAAGGAAAACGTGCATGTGGAAGGCGCTACCCAGACCTTTGCCACCATTACCCTGCAAAACTATTTCAGGATGTACAACAAACTGGCCGGAATGACCGGTACTGCAGAGACTGAGGCCGGTGAGCTCTGGAATATCTACAAGCTGGATGTGGTGGTGATCCCCACCAACAGAAAGGTGATCAGGGACGACCGCGAAGACTTTGTTTTCAAGACAAAACGGGAGAAATACAATGCCGTAATTGATGATATCGTTACCCTTGTAAAAAATCAGCGGGCTGTGCTCGTCGGAACTACTTCCGTGGAAATTTCCGAGCTACTCAGCAGGATGCTAAAGATCAGGGGTATAAAACATAACGTTCTCAATGCAAAGCTGCATCAGAAAGAAGCCCTTATCGTTTCTGAAGCCGGAATGGAAGGCACGGTTACCATAGCTACCAATATGGCAGGACGTGGTACCGACATAAAACTTTCACCGGTGGTGAGGAATGCCGGAGGCCTTGCCATTATTGGCACTGAACGTCATGAGTCAAGGCGTGTTGACCGGCAATTGCGCGGGCGATCGGGACGACAGGGTGACCCGGGCTCTTCGCAGTTCTTCGTTTCGCTCGAAGACGACCTGATGAGGCTTTTTGGTTCTGATCGTATCTCACGTATCATGGACCGCATGGGACTTAAGGAAGGTGAGGTGATCCAGCATTCAATGATCACCAAATCCATCGAAAGGGCACAGAAAAAAGTGGAAGAAAACAACTTCGGCATCCGTAAGCGTTTGCTCGAGTATGATGATGTGATGAACTCGCAGCGTGAAGTGATCTATAACCGCCGCAGGAATGCATTATTCGGGGAACGCATCAGTATCGACATTTCCAATACCATGTATGATGTCTGTGAATCGCTTGTCAATACTTACCATTCGGATGCCGACTATGATAACTTTTCCTTTGAACTCATCCGTGCCCTGGCTACCGAATCACCTGTGAATGAAGAGGAATTCAGGAAACTGGACAGCGGGGAAATTGTGGAAAGAACGTACCAGAGGGCCCGCGAGGCATATAAGCGTAAGATTGACGTGATATCCCAGCAGGCCATGCCGGTGATCAAAGGTGTGTACGAGAACCAGTCACATATTTACGAACACATTGTCGTTCCTATCACAGATGGTGCCAGGGTTTTCAACGTAGTGGTCAGTCTGAAAAAAGCTTATGAAAGTAAAGGGCTTGATCTGGTCAGGTCATACGAAAAATCCATCATTCTCGCAACCATTGATGAATACTGGAAGGAGCACCTCCGCGAGATGGACGACCTGAAGCAGTCGGTACAGACGGCATCCTATGAACAGAAAGATCCTTTGCTCATTTATAAATTCGAATCCTATGAATTATTCAGGAAAATGATTGACCGGATCAACAGGGCAGTTACTTCCATCCTGATGAAAGGTCATATTCCGATCCAGAACCCTGAACAGGTGCAGGAAGCCCGTGCACCACGCCACCTGGATATGAGCCGCTATAATACCACCCGGTCCGACGGAACCAGCCAATCCCCGCAGGATCAGAAACAAAGGGTTCAGCCCGTAAGAGTCGAGAAAAAAGTGGGACGTAATGAATTGTGTCCCTGCGGTAGCGGCAAAAAATACAAGAACTGCCATGGCAGCGGGGTAGCTGCCGGGGTGTAAGCTAATTTGAAGATTTGAGAATTTGAAGATTTGAAAATGTGCTAATGTGATAATTCGTCCGCCGGAGGCGGAGTTCAAATGTTCAAATGTTAAACCTACTCTGAAAAGTCCTTAGTTCTGAAAAATATTTGGCTAAAGCCCTATATTTCAGTGAGTTGACTTGCTACTACCTCAAGGTAGTGGTAGTTGATAATCAACTTGTTACAGGACTTTAGTCAAAAATTTCTACTTTTCGGAGTAGACTCATTGTTCAATTGTTCGTATGTTCGATTGTTCATTTTTTTGTATATTTGTTTTTCGGTTGATTTGGTTCCGCCGGCTTCACTGGCAGATGGTAGTTTCAAAATAAAATTAAACATGCGAAGCCGGAACCCAATAGGGAGGGGATTTGTCAACCCCGGGTTTCGCCCGGGGCTATTCAGATTCAAGTCCTCCGGACTTTTTCAGCAGACCTGATTATTAAATTAATTTTAGAATTACGAATTACGATTTACGAATATAATCAAATGATATTTAGTTGATTAAACAATATTTATGTAATAAATAAATTTCGGTTTAATATAACGTAATTTTGGATTATTAAAACCCAAGCATATTTACATACCACAATTTCACATTACCACATTATCATATTATCACATTGCCACATTATCACATTATCACATTATCAAATTTTCAAATCTTCAAATCTTCCGTTAGTTTATCAAGTTCCCGCCTGTCTTTTTTTGTAGGACGTCCCTGTCCTCCCGGCCGGTAGAAAGCCGATTCAAGCTTTGAAATCTCAAGCTTTGCAAGTTCTTCAGGAGCAGTGGTCTCTTCTTTATATTCTATGGCAATCTTAGCCGATACACGGTTTTCAATCAGTCCCTTCACCCGGTAGGTCCTGATGATGGGAGGCTGACGCACCCCAATGATCTCATTCATCTTAACAATGTGAGAGGCTTTTAATTCCTGCCCGTCAATGGTGATTTTCCCTTTGCGGCAGGCTTCTGTGGCCATCGACCTGCTTTTAAAAATCCGCACGGCCCAGAGCCATTTGTCAATCCTTATTTCTGACATCCTTAATATATTTACTATTAAAAAAACTAATAATGGAACGCAGATGACACTGATTGTTATGATTATTTATGATTTTTTGTTTGATTATCAATATCAGTGTTAATCATATTCATCAGCGTCATCCGCGTTCTATTCCTGAAAATTAAGGTTTTTCTCAGCAATATCACGCAGAATAACGGCATGGTCTGAATCATTTCCACCTGTCAGCCTTATTTTCCTGATCATCGTCTGATCATGATTTTTCAACGAATAATCATAAGTTTTATCATAATGATTTAGTACCAGGCTTACGACATTGGCAAGATCTCCTTCGTTCACAGATTTTACGGCAAGCGCAGTGTTCAATGTTCCCAGTCTTTTTGCCAGTTTTTCTATGGCAAGGCAGAGAGCGGAACGATCACATTCTGAATAATCTCTCACAAGGTTATCAATCCTTGATATCATGTCAACTTCGATAAGCAGTAAAGGAGAGCTCATCATTCTGTTGAAAACTGATCGCGGTATCAGGTTTGAACCTATTGTCCTGCTTTCATCTTCAATCCAGACAGGCTGTGAAAGGTTAAACCGTGAAAGACAATCAAAAATCAAATTTTCAAATTCCTCGTTCGATGGCTGAGGCGGCTGGCCGATATGTCCGAATACCGAGCCTTTGTGACAGGCAATGGCTTCGAGGTCGAGCACCTGGCAGCCCCGCTTTTCCAGTTCCTTCAGAACAGCAGTTTTCCCACTTCCGGTTTTTCCACCCACAACAATGAACCGGAACTGATTGTCGAAAAAATCACTGATAAAATGCCGGAAGGCTTTATAACCCCCTGCCAGTCTTGATACATCATATCCTGATATGCTGAACAGCCAGGCGAGGCTTTCACTTCTCATGCCTCCCCGCCAGCAATATACCAGGAGTTTATCCAATGATGTCAGTGATTTCAGGTTATCAAGATATGCCGATAGTTTGAAGCCGGCCAGTTCAAGTCCTTTCGAAATTGCTTGTTCTTTTCCAGCCTGGTGGTATATCGTTCCCACCAGTTTTCTTTCGTCATCATTAAACAACGGCAGATTAATTGCTCCCGGAATATGTCCGTGTTGAAACTCAGCCGGTGTTCTTACATCAATGATGGCTGTGTCCTTACCAAGTTGAAGTAATTCTTCAGGTGATGCTTCCCGGATCATTTAGTGGTGAATGGTGAGTGGTGAATGGTGAGTGGTGAGTGGTGAGTGGTGAATAGTGAGTGGTGAATAGTGAATAGTGAGTAGTAAATAGTGAGTGGTGAATGGTGAGTGGTGAATGGTGAGTGGTGAATGGTGAATGGTGAATAGTGAATGGTGAATGGTGAGTGGTGAATGGTGAGTGTGAATGGTGAATTGTGAATGGTGAATAGGGAGTGTTCAGAAAAGTGTGTCATTCTCTCCTTTGCAGGGTTATGCCCTGGAGCCGTAGGCGGAAGGGCATAACCCTGCAAAACTAATATTTTATAAATATTTGTCATAGCGGTTCCCAAAGTGATCTACAAGTTCTAT
>JAPLDU010000028.1:0-25554 GCA_026391255.1 Bacteroidia bacterium
GGGACAAAGGGGAGGGTAAAGATAACGAATTATTACGGTAATAATCAAGCATATAAAACAATATTATAATCTTAAAAAAAATTCATAACAGTTTAATAATTTGACTTTATAAAAAAACTATAATTATGAAAAGAAAGATACTATTATCATATTTATTATCAGTCATTATTTTAACATTCATCGGGGTTCAAGCCTATTCACAGGTTTCAGGTGACAATATTAAAATCATGACCTATAATATCCGCTATAATAATCCTGACGACGGAGTGAATGCGTGGAAAAACAGGAAAGTAAAAATGACTAACCTGGTTAAAGAAATGGATCCGGATATCATTGGATTCCAGGAAGCTTTGGATGACCAGGTAAGGGCTCTAGACAGCCTGATGAAAACCTACCATTGGTTTGGCGTTGGCCGTGACGACGGCAAAAAAAAGGGAGAATATGCCGTGATCTTCTTTAAGAAAAATGAATTTACCAAAATTGACAGTGGCTATTTCTGGTTGTCACAGACCCCTGAAGTCCCCGGCAGCATGGGCTGGGATGCTGCCTGTGTCAGAATCGTTACATGGCTCAGGTTGCGATCGTTGAAAACAAAAACTGAATTTTTTATCTTCAATACACATTTCGACCACATAGGTGTTACAACCCGGAAAGAAAGTGCAATCCTGCTTCTGTCAAGAATAAAATCCATTGCAGGAAATCATAGTGTTATCCTGACAGGCGATTTTAACAGTGATATGAATTCTCAGGCCTATCAGACCATTACTGGCGCTGATCCTGCTTTTTCATTAAAAGATACAAGAAAAATCTGTAAGGAAAAAGCCAGCGGTCCTGATTATTCCTACACCGGGTTTGAACCTGGCAAGATCACTCCCGAACTGATTGATTTCATTTTTGTAAGAAACGTCAAATTGGTAATAAAATCGATAATATCCAACAAAGTCGTGGATGGATTTTATCCTTCCGATCATCTTCCGGTGATGACGGAAATTTCATTGTAGTCCCTGAGTTCGTAAAGTTTGTAAAGTTTATAAAGTTTATAAAGTTTGTAAAGTTCATAAAGTTCGTAAAGTACATATCAATCGTAATTCATAATTCGTAAATCGTAATTCGTAATTCGTAACTCATATGACCCGATTTATCTTATTTATCATTTTACTATGCTGTGTTTATCAGGCTCTGCCACAAAATCAGCAGGTTAATCCAACTGACATTAATCATGCATTTAATCCGGTACAATATGTCGATCCGATGATAGGAACGGGTGGACATGGTCACACGTACCCGGGAGCCAGCATGCCTTTTGGAATGGTACAGCTAAGTCCTGATACGAGGCTGGATGGCTGGGACGGTTGCTCAGGATATCATTATTCTGATAGCATAATTTATGGATTCTCGCATACCCACCTATCCGGAACAGGCTGTTCCGATTATGGTGATATTTTGTTAATGCCTGTTTCCGGTAAAGTGGAACTGGATCACTACAAATATGCTTCACATTTCAGTCATAAAAACGAAAAGGCAAGTGCCGGATATTACAGTGTTTATCTTGATAAACCTGAAGTTAAAGCAGAACTCACTGCTGGTAAGCGGGCAGGTTTTCATAGATATAGTTTTAATAACGAAAAGAAAGCTAACCTGGTGATTGACCTGAAGCACAGGGACCAGGTAATTGATTCATGGATTGAAGTAGTGAGTAATACTGAGATACAGGGAATGAGGCGTTCCAAAGGATGGGCTGATGACCAGGTGTTGTATTTTTATGCAGTATTCTCCAAAGCATTTGATAGCTACGCTATTGCAAAAGATGATATTTTTCAGAAAAATATTAAAAGAGCCGAAGGAACTGATATCAAAGCTTATGTAAGTTATAAAAACACAGGTGGCCAGCCTGTGATGGTCAAAGTGGGTATTTCATCAGTAAGCTGCGAAAGTGCATTCCAGAATGTGTTTAAGGAATTTACAGGATGGGATTTTGACCTTGCAGTGGCGAATGCAGAAAAGGAATGGAACAAAGAGTTAGGAAAAATACAGGTTGAAGGAGGCAACCCGGATCAAATGAAAACTTTTTATACCGCTCTGTATCATTGTATGTTAACTCCTAATCTATACAGTGATGCAGATGGTGGTTACAGGGGTAGAGACAAGAAAATTCACCATGCTACTGATTTTGATTATTATACGGTTTTCTCCTTATGGGATACTTACAGGGCCGAACACCCATTATTTACTATCATAGACCAGAACAGAACCAACTCTTTCATCAAAACATTCATTGCTCAATATGAACAGGATGGATTGCTTCCGGTATGGGAGCTCTCAGCCTGTGAAACAAACTGTATGATCGGATATCATTCAGTATCAGTCATTGCAGATGCTTTTGTGAAGGGGATCAGAAATTACGATATTAATAAAGCGCTGATTGCCATGAAAAACAGCGCCAATCAACACAATTCAGGGCTTGATTTTTATCATTCAATGGGACTCATTCCGGGAGATATGGAAGCAGAATCGGTTTCCAAAACGCTGGAATATTCCTATGACGACTGGTGTATTGCCCAGGTTTCAAGGTATTTGGGAAGAGTTAATGATTACATGGATTTCATCCGCAGAAGCCAATTTTATAAAAATGTGTACGATCCTTCTTCAGGGTTAATGCGTGCGCGATGGAACGGAGCCTGGTACTCCCCTTTCGACCCTGCGGAAGTGAACAATAATTATACGGAAGCCAATGCATGGCAGTACAGTTTTTATGTTCCTCAGGATGTCAGCGGACTTATCGGCCTGATGGGCGGCAAAGACAAATTCGTTGCCAAACTGGATGAAATGTTCACAACAAAGACCGATTTGACCGGCAGGCAACAGGCTGATATCAGCGGACTCATCGGTCAGTATGCACATGGCAATGAGCCCAGCCACCACATGGCATACCTGTATGACTATGCCGGACAGCCATGGAAAACCCAACAAAAAGTCAGGCAGATCATGGATGAAATGTATTCTGCAAAACCCGACGGGCTGTGTGGAAACGAAGATTGCGGCCAGATGTCGGCATGGTACGTGATGAGCGCATTGGGCATATATTCCTTATGTCCCGGGCAATTGCAGTATGCTATTGGCAGCCCCCTTTTCCCAAAGGTGACCATTAACCTGGAAAACAAAAAGAAATTCATCATCAGGGCTGAAAACCTGTCAAGAGAGAACTTCTATATTCAATCGGCCAGCCTGAATGGCAAGGATTACACAAAATGTTACCTGAACCACAACGACATCATGAATGGCGGTGAATTAATATTTACTATGGCCAATACACCTGCAAAGCAAAGAGCTGTTGCTGATCCCGACGTTCCGCAGACAATTATTACTGATAATCTGATCGTACCTGTTCCGGTGATTGAATCATCAGGCAAGACCTTTAAAAATAAAATGAATGTTGAAATAAAAGCTGTTTGCCAGGGAGTGAAATTGTTTTATTCCACTGACGGTTCAGTTCCGGATACGAGTTCGAAGAAATATCAGCTTCCGCTTGAAATAACTGCCAATACCACTATAAAGGCAATTGCTTTCAGCCCGGAGCTTGGATATAGTTTTCCTGCCGAAGCTCATTTTTTTAAAGCGCCTGAAGGAAGGAACATTCAATTGATCACCGCACCGGATCCCCAGTATGCCAGCGGCGGAGCCGATGTTCTGATTGACGGGATTCTCGGCAATACCAACTGGAGACTGGGTGGCTGGCTTGGTTTCCAGGGAAAAGATGTGGAGGCAATTATTGATCTGGGAAAGAAGCAAAATATCAGCAACTTGTCTGTTGATCTTCTTCAGGATATGGGAGCATGGATCATGATGCCTCCTTCGGTTGATTTTTATGCATCTGACGATGGAAACAGCTACAAGCTTGTTGCAACAGCAAAAAGTGATGTCCCCGAAAAAGAAGAAAAAACCATTGCCAAAAAACTTAGCTCAAAAGTTGAGCTCAACGCAAGATATATCAAAGTAAAAATAAATAATTTCGGGAAATTGCCGGCATGGCACATGAGTGCCGGTAATCCTGCCTGGACCTTTATTGATGAGATATCTGTTGAATAAATAAATTGGAACGCGGAAAACACAAATGAATAAGATAATCGCCGATAAAAATGTACTTTTTTGTTTCTGAAAATCTTACCTGATCATAAAAATCAGCGTCATCAGCGTTCAATTTTGGCTGATATTGAGTTTCACAGGACATATTATTAAAAATAAAAATGACCATTAATATGAAAAGATTGTTTCTGATTTACATTTCATTCACTATCATATTGTTTCATTTATCAGGCATAAATTCTACGCAGGCCCAGTCTAAGATCAACCAGAATGAAATCGAAAAGAAGATGAAGTGGTTTGAAGATGCCAAACTCGGGATATTCATCCATTGGGGTATTTATGCAGTAAAGGGTGTTGGTGAATCCTGGTCATTTCATAATAAGCAGATCAGCTATGATGATTATTTGAAGATGCTGGATGGATTTACAGCTAAGAATTACGATCCTTCAAAATGGGCAGACCTGATCAGGCAGAGCGGTGCCCGCTATTGTGTGATCACATCTAAACATCATGATGGTGTTGCCTTATGGGACACCAGACTGAGCGACCTGAGTATTCCAGCGAGAACTCCTGCAAAGCGGGATGTTCTGAGCCCATTCGTGGATGCACTCAGAAAGGATAATCTCAAGGTTGGTTTGTATTTTTCGCTGCTTGACTGGTCTCATCCCGATTATCCCGAATTTCTGAAAGACCAGAAAAAATATGATAAATCAAAAGACCCGCAGAGATGGGCTAAATACCTGATATTCTGCCATGGACAGATCAATGAGCTATCCGAAAAATTCAATCCTGACCTGTTCTGGTTTGACGGTGACTGGGAACACAGCGTCGAAGAATGGCAGGCGGCGGATATCAGGAAAGGAATTCTTGAACATAACCCGGCAGCAATCATCAATGGACGGCTAATGGGTTATGGCGATTATGAAACACCGGAGCAGAATTTCCCGGTGTCTCGTCCCTCCTTCCGCTGGTGGGAATTGTGCATGACCATGAATGATTCGTGGGGCTATTATCCTACGTATTTAAATTATAAAACACCCTATGAAATCATCACCATTTTTGCAGATGTGATCAGCAATGGCGGCAATCTGCTGCTTGATATCGGCCCCAGGGAGGACGGCACAATCGATGAAAAACAGGTGAATATTCTCCAGGAGCTTGGCAAATGGACAAAAAAACATGAAGAGGCTATCTTCGGTACCCTTGCAGGCCTGCCTTCCGGACATTTCTACGGTCCATCCACTATCTCAAAAGATTCTTCGATAATTTATCTGTTTGTTCCAGGAAAAATAAGCGGGGATATTATGATCAAAGGCCTTGATACCAAAATAAAAGAAGTGAATGTCATTGGAAATGATCATTCATTAAATTATAAAATAGTCGGGAAGATTTCCTGGAGCAGTATTCCCGGACTGGTATTTATTACTGTTCCTGAAAATCAACAGGATGAATATATGACCGTTGTACGCGTGAAACTTGAAAATAAACTGAAACTATACAGGGGAAAAGGAGGATTATAGTAATTTCCCTGCCGATTGTTTTGACCTTGCCAGTTCCAGGTTGTGCAAGGTATTTCTGTCATCCGGTATTATTTTAAGCACTTTCTCATAATCAATAATGGCGCCCTGAAAATCGTTCAGGAATGCTTTGACATTTCCCCGGTTACTCAAAGCGTCAGTGTACTCAGGATTCAATTCCACCGCATGGTTAAAATCAGCAAGAGCAGCCTGATAATCACCCTGCATGGCTTTCAGGTTTCCACGATTATTGTAAGCCTCTGCAAACGATGAATCCAACACGATTGCACGGTCAAAATCTGCCATCGCTCCTGCCCTGTCACCCAAGCTCGCCCTTGCATTTCCGCGGTTATTATAAACTTTAGCATCTTTGGATGAAAGCCTGATGGATGCAGTGTAGTCGCTGATAGCTCCTTTATTATCTTTAAGTTCATTTTTGACCAACCCTCGGTTGTATAAATATGATGGGTTCACGGGATCGAGACCGATGGCCATATCATATTGTTGTTGTGCTGAACGAAAATCACCAGTCTCTTTAAGTGCATTGGCAAGAATATTATGAGCCGGTGCATTTTGCGGATAATCATTTACTACTCCGGAAAACAGGGAGATAGTATCTTTCCAATCTGATGTTCTTGAATATGTGATGAAGGGAAATGCAATGGCTGCCAGAAGAATAATGATATACATCATATTTTTTATTGTATCATTTACTTTTCTGCCGGAAGAAAAGAATTGTTGAATAAAAGTACCTGATGCAATCAGCAATCCAATGTACGGAATATAAGTATATCTGTCCGCAACCATTGCATTTCCAAAAGGAATCAGTTGAAGAACAAGTGAAATGCTTACCAGGTAAAACAAAAGGCCGAAGAACAGTTGTTTTTTATAAACAGATGTCTTTGTAATTCCAAAAACAATGACAGCGCTGATAAATGGCAAAATATAATATATCACCGGCAGTGATCCTTTTACTATCCCATCATAAGGATGAAATGCACAAAGATTTACAGGCAGGAGAAATTTTATCAGGTACCAAAAAACAGAATAATTGGCAATTAATATCCGGTCAACAATGGAGAATTCAGAAATTTTTATCCCGGTTACCGCATACTTTTGTGAATAGATGGACAATATTCCAAAAACAAGTGCAATGAAAAAAAATGGGAGTTTGTCAATGATAGATTTTACAGACAGAGGCCGTTCAATATAATAATCTATAAGGATAAGAAGAACAGGAAGTATTACTGCAGAGGATTTTGACATTGAGGAGAAAAGGAATAGCAATATACTTACCAGGTAATTACCTTTCAGATTTTTACGAAGGTACTTCAGGTAGAATATCATTGAAAGCAGGAAGAAACAGGTGTACAGCACATCTTTTGTTTCTGAAATCCATGCAACCGACTCAACATGCATTGGATGAACGGCGCTAAAAAATGCCACAGCTAACGCGACAGGTTCACTGATATTAAGATTGCGGACGAAATAGTATATCAGAACCACATTTACCAAATGAATGAGCAGGCTGAACATGTGAAAAAGATGAGGGTTCATACCCCAAAGGAAAAATTCCAAAGCCCATACCAATGTAGTAATGGGATGATACATACCAACATTGAATGTAGAAAATATTTGGCCGATATTGTTTAAATGAATGACCTGAATGGCCCGGTTGGATGTAATATTGACATCATCGTCCCAATTCACAAAACCATTGGTAAATGTTTTTGAATATACTATAACCGTAAGGAAAAGACCGATTGCAAGAAATAGTCTATGTTTGTTTTTCATAGTAATGAAAATATATTTTGACTATTCACTTTAAGGATAACATATATTAACATCTTTATTATATTTTGTTATTATGTTTCTTTACCACATAGGATCATAGAAACATAGATCGCACATAGATTAACCTTTTGGTAGAGCAGCATATAATTCATTTACTAAAGTTTTTTGACCTTCTTTAAATATGTTTATACAGTTAAAATTAATTATGATACCTTTGGGTTTACTCAACATTTTCATGTATGTTAATACCACAGCTTCGTGAATAGGTAAAATCCCATCCATTGATTTTAATTCTACTACAACAAGATTTTCTACAAGAACGTCATATCTCAATTCATCATCAAGGCGGATATCCTTATAATTAATAAGAACTTTTTGCTGTGACTGATAATGAAGTCCTCTTAAACAAAGTTCATGGATGAAACACTTTTCATAGACACTTTCTAAAAGACCAGGTCCCAAATGCTTGTGAACTTCAATTGCGCATCCTATAATTTTATATGTAAGTTCATCCAGATATTTCTGTGTTATCTCCATAATAAAACTATGTGTAATTCTATGTTTCTATTGTGTCTATATGTTAAAAATATTTAGAACTTATCAAAATGCATCAGTTACATTAGACTTGTTCCAAAATTAAACTATGAATAATTCAAAATTTTTCATTCTGTTATGTATAGACTGACTACCAGGCATATTACGAAATATTTTTCGATATTTCTTTGATCAGTTTCATTGCCGACTTGCGGTTCACTCCTTTTTTGCTTTCAGTGAATTCACTGGCTATTGCAAGGATGTCTTTTTTTAACCCTGGCAAATACCTGATCACATTGAGCAATCCATCAAGAGCACGGTTTGCATGGCGATCGCCCCATTGTTTCAATACATTGATGAGGCAGGGATAAGCGGCTTCCGCATACATTTTTCCGGCACCGCCAAAATTGGCAATCATGGTTGTAGAATAATCACGCACAATTACACTTTCGTCTTTCTCAATCAGATCGGCAATTTCAGGCAGAACCGACATAATATGATCCGGTATAAGACCTGCAATAAGAGCAAGAGCATGAACCGCTTCCCATCGTGCACGGGTAAATTTATTCTTTAATAAGGGAATTAACTGATCGGCAAAATTCACCACTAATGCTGGATTTTTCTCAGCAACCATTGTCATTACTTCTGCACAGTCAGCTATTACTTTCTTGTTTTTGTCACACAGGCCATTTGATATCTCAGATAATAAACCCGGATCTTCCAGGCACATTAGTGCCACTGCATGGTTAGAACCACTGGTTTTATCTCCAGATAATGTGGAAGTCTTTTCAATAATCAGAGAGTTCATATAATTCAAAGTGATAAAGTTTAAAGAGTTCAAAAAATCAAATAATTATGAGCTTTTAAATATTTTATACAATATATTCTATTAATGATGATCTTTTGTTCTTTAATTGTGACTTGTGACTTATGACTTATGACTTTCAACTTTATGAACTTTAATAACTATGAATTGATGATTTAATCCTGCACAGGTAACTTATTTGCTTTAAGTTCGAGTAAATTTTCTGTTCCGATACTGTCTACCACCACGATATCTATAGTCATTACAAACTGATCATTATCTAAAATAAGTGATCCGGTACCATCTTTGATGTACTGATATTCACTATTCCAGAAATTCTGTGTTTCAACTACTATTTCATACCCGGTAACATCAGCATTACAAAAAATCCGATTGCTCATCATCAGTACAATAGAATTCGGATCTTTTCCCTCGGTTACATTCAGAAAATAACTCTGGTCATCGAATGTAGCCTGGTACGACCCGGTAAATTTTGTGTTTGCCTGATTTACGATTACTGTGTTTTTAATATAGTCTGATTTGTTGTCATTATAAGCACGTGAGGTAAGTTTCACTAAGTAAGATCCGGCTTTCAGGTAAACATGGGAAGGATTTTTATCACTGGAAATTATGCTATCGCCAAAATCCCATTCAAACTTGTCAGCATCAGTTGAACAGTTCAGGAAGTACACTGTTTCACCAGTTTCATAACTCTGTTTATCAGTCTGGAAACAGGCTTTTGGATTGACTTTGCATGAGCAGACAGATGCAAGGATGAAACACAATAATGTAAATCTGACGATTCTCATCGCTTTAGTCATAGCAATGATTAATCAATGTTAATTGCATTTCCAGGTACCAGGGTTGGGGATCACAGAATCGACTACTTCCTGAGCATTCTGGTTGCTATATGCATGCAGGAGAAGTGAGTCAAAGTATGACTGCATTTTTTGCTGTTCAACAACTCCACCGCAAACAAATTTTTGAAACAATATAGTCTGGTCATTTATTTTCTGAATGGTAAAAAGAAGACAACGTCTGTTCTCAGCTTCCCATTTAACATCTGCTTTGAAGGAATTTACCTCACTGGTAGATCCACAGAACTCTTTATAAAGAATAGTATCGTTATCAACTAAATCCGTCGAATTTATTGAATGCCCGTATATCGCGCAGGTAATGCATTTACTGCACGACGAGATGAAAAAAACAGCCATAGACGCTACCAAAAGGATGAATACCAGTTTCTTTAACATAAGTGAATGGTTTTGAAATTCTTTATCTCACAAAAATATTGATTTTAAAATACTAATCTTGTGCTTATGGTAATTTTAATAATAAACTCCCGGAGAAACTTCTCGATTATCAATATATCTATATAATATTCAGAATATTAAACATTAGATAATTTTGCTTTTCTCAAATCATCCGGAGATTACATCCATTTGCTTCAGTCTTTTTATCATATGAACTTATTCCTTTGTAAACTTCAGGATTTTTAAACCTGAATTACCGGATATCCTTATCATATAAAGTCCTGAAGGGAGATTTTCAATATCGACACTATGAATAATTTTGCCTTTCAGGGCATTCCATTCTTCAGTAATAAGCTGTCTGCCTGTAATGTCAAATAAGTCCATTTTCATGTTCTGATCACGATAGCTGTTAAGTTCTATATAAACTGCATTGCTGGCAGGATTGGGATATATTAAAATATTTGAAATATCTGATAATTCCCCAACGTGAATATTTGAAATTGTGATCTGATGTGTGATAGTATCACTCCCGCACTGGTTGGAAATGATAAGGTTTACAGTATATATTCCAATGTTTGAATAAGAATGGACAGGACTTTGTTCATTGGATGTGCTTCCATCACCAAACGACCATAAATAATCAATACCATATTGTGAATTATCCTGGAATTGTGCTATGCTACCGTTTACTGAATAATTAAAATCTGCCACCGGTACATTCAGAATCCAGGCAGTACATTCCACTCTTGCACTTGAACATTGAGGGTTCAAGAATTCCCAGTCATAAAAGTAATAATAATAATTCACTGCATCGGTCACAGGAGTAACGTTACTGTATTTTACCTTGATCTTGCCCGGTATTTGGTATGGATAGGTAACACCACTGTTGTCACGCCACAGATTCGGATACGCAGGGCCTAAAAGCAACAGGTTATTTGCAACAGGTAAGGAAAAATTAAGTGTAACGTAGCTTTCGCCGTCCGGAATATTCACATCAATTGATTGTAATACATTTCCCGAACTATCCTGTAACTGTATGTTTCTAACAGCGGCTCCCAGGGCATATACCTTCACCTTATTCAGTACCAAAGATGTATAACAATCAAAAATTTCTCCCCAGGCAGAAGAATTATTAAAATAACCACCGGTACCCTGGTTTGGGTTCCCGGTATTTTCTGTAACAGATCCTGACAAGTCTTCCACGTAATAATGAGTTGTGGTATCAAGTACAGGAGTAATAAAATTATTACCGGTACCAATTTGCGTTCCCCCGGTGGGACTATCAAACCATGTAATCTGGTACGAACCGAATGCTGAAAGTGTAACAGATCCAGGGCCGCAATTCTGGGCAGAATTGACCGTAGGATTATCCAGCAGATTAACATGTATAAATGCTGGTTTTACAAGGGTATCACTGCCGTTCGCGTTTACAGCAATAAGTCTGACAGAATAGGTTCCATCAGAAGTATAATAATGAACAGGGTTCTGTTCAGATGATGTCGTACCGTCACCGAAATCCCAAAGAAAAGATTGTGCATTGCAAAACGACTGGTCAGTGAACTGTACGATTCCGGTGCAGGTTTCTGTATTATCGCAGGTAAAACTGGCGGATGGCGCATAAGTCAGGCCGCAACAGGTCCAGGTAGCTTCAAACCCGGAATAATTAACTGCCTGATCGGAAGTATGCTTTAGTGTGATAGCACCACCGGAGGAAATAATCAGGCCACCCTGAGGTAAGGTGAACCCGGTAAACTGGCCGATAAGAGGGCTGGCAGCATTTGGACCATCGTAAATATAGAGATAGTCATAATCCTGTTCATAGGCAAAAGATAGAAACTCAAGTCTGATGCTTGTGGCTCCGGTTGGTTGGATCACTAACATACTTGAAATATTATCAGGATAATTTCCATTTCCGCCCGGATCATATGCAATACCTGAACACCCCGTCTGGCCTATTGTTCCGCTGGTACCCATGATGGCAATACAGTTATTTGAGGCATCCACCGAAATATAATCGTTAAGTGTATAGGTAGCTGTACCACAAGTGCCACCGTCAACAAACAGGGTAATATTATAGGTACCAAAGCTGTTAAAGGAATGAGTCGGATTCAGTGCAGCGCTTGTTGTGCCATCGCCGAAATTCCATTGAAATGAAGTTCCGTTAACCGACAGGTTGTCAAATGTCACTGTGGCCGGCGGAGCGCAAAAAGCTGTAAAATCAGCATTAAAGTTGCTCATTACCGAATCAACATAGGCAGGGCCTATACCTACAGCGTACCAGGCATTTGTAACAGTTGCCACTTCAGGAGAACAACTGCCATATAAGTCAATCGCTGATTGAATCGAAAAAAACCGTGTATCCGTGTATTGAGAGGTATTAACAAGGTAATGCGTCAGCGTCCGATAGACCACAGCCTGCGCTTTAATCATTCCCATTGATGAAACGGTGTAATTGTTACCAATATCATTGGTGCCGTTTCCACCCACGCAGCAGAGGTAATACCAATAACCAAGCACTCCGCTGTTAGTATGCACTCCTCCGTTATCACTAGGATCTGTTGCCCAGTAAGTTCCATGATAGGTATCCGGCAATCCATAAGCGTTAGGATTGGAAAGGTTACGGATCACATAGCCTATATCCTCTCCCATTGTCCAGTTAGCCGTGGTTGGTTTGGCAAAAAACTCAATGGATGTTCCCATCACATCGCTGAATCCCTCATTCAGCGCTCCTGATTCATATGAATAATCAAGGTTTGCCGTATATTGAGTCAGGCCATGTGTTATCTCATGTCCGCCGATGTCAAGGGCACAATAGGGATTATTTGAAGAACCGTCGCCATAATTCATTGAAGCGCCATCCCAGAATGCATTGTCGTAGGCCACATCATAATGAACATAGCTGATCAGCTTCAGACCGGCATTATCAATACTATTCCGGTTGAAGTTCTGCTTGTAAAAATCATAAGTCATCTCTGCAGCCCAATGAGCATCAGTCGCAGCTTCGTCTATCTGTGCATTTACATTGTTCCAGTAATTATCGGCATCAGTAAAATCTACAGCACTTGCCTGGTTTGTGCTTGTAGCCATGTTGTAAGTCTCAATTCCCAAGCCCCGGTCAGCCTCCCGTAATCGGTAGCTACCGTTGTAACTATCAGTGGTTATCTGCCGGGTTCCGCTGTATTTAGTCACTGCAGTACCAACCGCATCAGTTGTAACCAGTTTATCCATGCTGAACAAAACGGTACCATCCTGAGCGTCAATATACAGATCAGCATATTTCAGCGGCTTCAGTGAATAAACATTCACTTTATATGCTATGCGATATTGATTTGAAAATAATGGGTAACTTGCCGGAAACGCCACTAATTCAGCCGTTGGATACCAACTTGCATCAGGATTGCCGGTAATATTCTTCAGACGAAGTTCTTCTGCCGGGACTTGCCATTTGTATAATTCAGCATTCGTAAAATCAATAGCTTTTACGACAGCAATATTTCCTTCCAATATTTTCTGATTGAGAAAATCAACCTTATCAGGGATGTTGCCATCAATTGCGGTAATTTTGCCATTTATTTCATGAACGATAAACATTCCGTCATGCAATGGTATATCATTGTATGTGAGCAAATAACGAGTAATTATCTCTCCATTATTATCTTTTTCAGAGTTTATCAACCGGTAATTGAATTCCGCCGGCATATGAAAGGTTTTATGCAGATACAATGAAAGCATTTCCGGACTTATTTCATGACCGGGCCTGAACTTCCAGTAGGCCGGTATTCCTGAATGATTATTCAGAAGCACCTTTTCTGTACCCTGTACAGTTTTATTTGCCCGGATTCCGGTAAGAACCTGGGCATATAGAGATACTGAGAAAAATAAAGCAATAAAAAAACCATAAATTATTTTCATAACCGGTAATTTCTAAAAAATCCCATTTAATTTTATTATACCATTACTTTTTTGAAAACCTCAAAATAACAGGAAGTATTCTGTTCGAAATTTGAGTCAAAATTACGAATTTTCTGTGAATTGAGTTTTTAATTTAATTTATGTTAATTCTCAGAAGTGATGAAGTGATGAAGTGATGAAGTGAGGAAGTGAGGAAGTGATGGAGTGATGGAGTGATGAAGTGATGAAGTGATGAAGTGATGGAGTGATGAAGTGATGGAGTGATGGAGTGATGGAGTGAATGAGTGATGAAGTGATGAAGTGATGGAGTGATGGAGTGAATGAGTGATGAAGTGATGAAGTGATGGAGTGAATGAGTGATGAAGTGATGAAGTGATGGAGTGATGGAGTGACGAAGTGATGAAGTGATGAAGTGATGAAGTGATGAAGTGATGAAGTGATGAAGTGACGAAGTGACGAAGTGACGAAGTGACGAAGTGACGAAGTGATGAAGTGATGAAGTGATGAAGTGATGAAGTGATGAAGTGATGGAGTGACGAAGTGACGAAGTGACGAAGTGACGAAGTGATGGAGTGACGAAGTGATGGAGAGAGGTGACGGAGAGAAGTGACGGAGAGATTAAGGAAATTTTGACTCGTGACTCGTGACTTTCATTACCCACATGACGTTCGTGACGTTCATGACGTTCATGACCAAGGTACTAATTGATGAATGAATTTTATATCCTTTAGTCTAATCTTGATACTTGAAAATAATTCCAGGTCAAGTCTGGTTTCATTAAAAGAAATTCAGATATTTGCTGTCATAATTTAAAATATAATCAAAATGAAAATATTTAAAAATCTATTGATAGTCATACTGATACCGGCTATCCTGTTTAGTTGCCAATCAAAAAAAGAAAAGATGGAAAAAGAGCTGAAAACGTTCATTGACGGTTATTTAATTAAAGTCAAACCTTTATACAAGGAATCCAACCTGGCTTATTTTAATGCCACAGTTTCCGGTAAGGACGAGGACTTCAAAAAGTCAGCCGACCTGAATATCAAGCTGACAAAAATCTATACTAATAAAGCTGATTTCGCCAAACTGAAAGAAATCAGGGAATCTAAGCTGATCACCGATCCTGTAATGAAACGCGAAGTGGATGTTTTGTATAATGAGTATCTGTCAAACCAGATAGACACCGTGTTACTTGAGAAAATTATCAACAAACAGACAGAAGTCGAAAAAAAGTATTCTAATTTCAGAGCTGAAGTAAACGGAAAGAAATACACTGATAATGAAGTGGAAGATGTACTCGGGAAATCGGTAAAATCAGATGAGGTAAAGGATGTGTGGCTGGCTCACAAAAAAATCGGACCTGTGGTTGCGGCTGATATAAAGGAATTAGTAAAAATGAGAAATGAATCTGCCAGGACTCTCGGTTTCAAAAACTATCATGAAATGAGCCTGAAATTAAGCGAACAGGATCCGGAGCAGATTGCCAGACTTTTTGATGATCTCGATAATCTGACCCGTGCTTCTTTTGCAAAAGAAAAAGACAAAATAGATGAATACCTGGCAAAGAAATTCAAAATTGACAAATCTCAACTGATGCCGTGGCATTATCAGAACCGCTTCTTCCAGGAAGGTCCCAAAATTTATAATATTGATCTTGATACATATTATAAAGACAAGGATGTAGTGGAACTCACAAAAAAATACTATGCCGGCCTGGGATTAAATGCCGATAACATAATTAAAAACAGTGATCTTTATGAGAAACCCGGTAAGAACCAGCATGCATATTCCACAGATATTGATAAAGCAGGAGATATAAGAATATTATGCAATGTTAAAAACAATTATGATTGGATGGGCACTATGCTACACGAAACAGGACATTCAGTTTATGATTATTACATGCCTGATTCCATTCCTTACATTCTGAAAGATCCTGCACATATATTCACAACTGAAGCCATTGCAATGATGTTTGGCCGGTTTGCTTCCAATCCTCAATGGATAAAAGATATAGTTGGCATATCCGAAGAAGAAAAAGCCAAAATTGGCGACGATTGTTATAACTCACTTCGCCTGGAACAATTGGTTTTCAGCCGCTGGGCACAGGTGATGTACCATTTTGAAAAAAAAATGTATGAGAATCCCGACCAGGACCTGAATAAACTCTGGTGGGACATGGTTGAAAAGTACCAGATGATAAAGCGTCCGGCTGATCGTAACGAACCCGACTGGGCTACCAAAATACATATCGCAACCTCACCCTGTTATTATCACAATTATTTGCTTGGTGAATTACTTGCTTCGCAATTATATACTTATATTACGACCAACATTATAAAATCCAAAGATTTGCGCAACCAGAGCTGGGCAAATAACAAGGATGTTGGTAAATTCTTAAAAGACAAAATATTTGCTGCTGCAAATCTTTACTATTGGGATGACATGATTGAAAAAGCAACCGGCGAAAAGCTTACACCCAAATATTACGCAAAGCAGTTCGTAGAGTAGTCTATAGTTCAGAGTTCAACGTTCAGAGTTCAGAGTTCAACGTTCAAAGTTATAACTCATCACTCATCACTCATAACTCATAACTCCTAGTGCCTATTGCCTATTGCCTGAAATCAACAGGAACAATTAGTTTGAAGCTGAAGTTTCTTCCCATGTTATAGACTCCTGTTCTACCGGTAGCATAATTTACATCTTCATATTTCAAACGGCTCAGGTGACTCTGATAGGCAACACCGGCAAGATTATCTGCACTGATATAAATAGAAAAAAGAGTTTTATTATTTGAAATTACATCTGTTCCGATTCCGCAATTGAGAAGAGTGTAACCGGAAGTTGCAGTTTCTGTTCCGTATGCTGAATAGAATTTATTTTGTATGAAATAATGTTCAACCGCAAATTTCACATAAGCATTTGCTAATCTTTTTCCCAACTTCTTTGCAGTCGCTTTTAGTTCGGAAGTATATTTTGCCGGTGGTGTAAATGGTAAATACTTTGTTGAATCAGGCTGATTCTTTTGTATTGCCTGAACATAAGAAAAAGTATTTTCAAAATGCAGCCAATCGAGGGGATGCGGATGAATGTCTACGGAAATTTCAACACCAGATAAATTTGCATCACCCGAAGAATATTTAAAAGTGCTGTATCCATTTGTAAGTGAATCACCACCTGAAACACTTTCGAGTTTTCTGAGGAATATAAAATTGTTGATAGTATTACTGAATAAATCTACTTCGGCAGTGACGTGATTGGTATTATATCCGAGTGCGTAATCAAACTGCAGACTATTTTCCGCTTTTAAACCCGGTTCTCCTATGATATAATTGATAGTTCCTTCGTGCACGCCGTTGGCTGAAACCTCAGCAATGTTGGGAGCCCTGAATCCTCTTGAAATATTTAGCTTTGAAAAAACATTTTCTGAGAATTGATAAGTCGCCCCAATACTTCCTGAAACGCCGGTAAAAGTGGAATTGAATGCTGTGAATTTATGATAGGCATCCGGGGTATTAGCATCAACTTGTTCTCCATCAGTATTTATATACAAATCTTTTCCGTTTTCATTGCGTGAATCGTAACGCAGTCCTCCGCTGATATCTAATTTGTCAATTGTTTTTTTTGCAATGGCAAATACACCAATATCGAAGAGATTGTATTCAGGAATTAAATATTCCGTTCCCTTATTTTGTGATGTCTGTTCCATTCCGTTTGCCCCAAAGGAAAAATTGAAATTATTTTTTTCAGGTAAAATGTAACGTACATCATAATTAACAGTATTGAGAAAAAAATACAATCCGTAATGATTGATATCCAGTATATCTGCATATTCCTGACGTTGATTTTGCTGAAATCCGATAGTTGCTTTCAGGCTTCCGTCACCTATTATGAAATCGTTATTCAACACAGCTTTATAGTGATGAATTTTCTGATAAGGAGTTAATGGCTTATATGATTTAAAATCATTCTCACCGGCGATGGCTGAGCCTGCGGTTGAATCATTGAGTGCAACAGGTTTTACAAATTTTCCTGTCGCACTGTCACGCTTGCCTTCTACAATGCCGGGGGTCAGATTGTACGCACTGAAATGTAAATGAGAATATCCCCATGATTTATTTAAGCCAATGATTCCGGTTACAGCATTTTCCTTGTAACCTGAATTAAAAACATAACCGTCATATTTGTTCTGGTAAGAATGAGCCATTTTGTTGCTGTACCGGACATCCCAGATAAGACCTTTTTGATTTCCGGCAATATTTGCAGAATATCCTATCAAACCGTCGTTGGTTTGATAGTTTGCCAAAATATTTCCCTGTATTTTTCCATCGGGTAATGTCGGTGCAGTAATCATATTGATCACTCCCGCCATTGCATCGGAGCCATATGCCAGGCTTGCAGGGCCTTTTAAAATTTCCACCTTGTTTACAGAGAATTCGTCAATTTCAATTCCATGTTCATCACCCCATTGCTGTCCTTCCTGGCGGATGCCGTCATTCACTGTTACAACGCGGTTGTATCCTAAACCGCGAATGACGGGTTTTGAAATTCCTGAACCAGTTGTTACCTCTGAAACTCCCGGTTGCTGGGCAAGTGCATCAATAATATTTGCCGAAGAATTTTGCAGAAGTTGAATAGGTGGTATAGTCAAAATGGGAGTCGGTGTCCGGTTCTTTTCTGCTGCATTTGACAAGCCGGTTACAACAACTTCATGGAGTTCTGTGACTGATTCTTCAAGTGCAAAATCTTTTGTTTTGGTGGTGGAAAGATCAATGTTCTCCGCAATTAATTTGTAACCGATATATGATACCTGCACAAGAACTTTTGTTTGCGGCAGGTTGTCAATTTTATATTTACCATCTGCATCTGAGGTAGCTCCGGTCTTTAAATCTGGAAAATAAATGCTTACCCCGGGCAGTGATTCACCTGTCTTTTTATCGGAGATTTTTCCTGATAAGGTTGATTTGCCAAGTGTGTAATTGGTAAAATTATTGTATGCATTGGATTCGTTTGAAATAAACACAATTATTCCAAACATAATAATAATTGATTTTTTCATTTTATTGAGATATAATGTTTTACAAATAATCAATCTGACATCCGGCAGGATGTTCTAAATATTATTTGTAAATCCGGGAGGAGCCCGGGGAGAGATAATCTGAAAATCAGTTCCATGAAGACATACAGAAGAATATGAACTGAAGTAATGGTCTTCAAATAAATCTGTCAGGCAAAAATGGAGTTCATTATCCTGATAAAATGAAAAATATTCAAAATCACAGATTTCACATTTATGAATTATATTCTGTATCTGATTGGTTTGGTAATTACCTTCAATTACATGGTTTTCATGCGAGTGAAGTAGTTTTACAGCACCCGGTATGAATAAGATAATGACCAGAAAAACAGAAATCTTATTTTTTGTACAAACCCACATTTATTGATAAAATGGAATAACGGTAAAATCTCAAACGTATTATATTCATTCACAATGATATTGTTAAAAATCTTTAAAACCAGGCAATATGTGGTGAATGGTGAGTAGTGAATGGTGAATGGTGAATGGTTAATGGAAATCCAATTTGAAAATTTGAAAATTTGAAAATGTGCTAATTTGATAATGAATTACGATTTGCCCTGAAAGGGCGTGATCAACAGAAATGGTGAATGGTGAATGGTGAATGGTAAATGGCAGGTAATAACAATAAGCAATATAAAATTACTGATGAACTTTACAAACTTTACAAACTTTATGAACTTTATGAACTTTATGAACTTTATGAACTCTTCTTTGGTTTTACCGGGATATTAATCTCTTACTCAAATCCTTCCAGATATTTCTATTGAATACTATACTGGCTTTCCCGGCTACCTCTTCTGCAGTGACGGGATTAGCTCCACAAGTAAAAACCTTCTTAGTATTATCATATTGAAACCTGTTCTCGGGATGGAATTGTACTCCCAACACATTTCTAAACTTCACATTTTGTACGGCTTCAATCACTTTTGTGTCAATAGATACTGCAACCACTTGCAGGCCAGTTGCAAGACCTTTAATGCACTGGTGGTGGCTGCTCATAACTTCAGGTCTCAGAATATCAGCTTCTTTTGCAGTACTTTCGAGAAAACTACCCGCAGTGATCAACACCGGATGGAATATATAAGATGTCACTTCATCTTTGCAGACCAGATCAGAAGCATAATTACTGTGTTGCTCATGAACAGGTAGTTTCAAGACATCCTCACAATTATCAATATGGTAAATCTCACCGGGAATATCCTGATATAAAGTTCCTCCCATAGCCACATTCAGATTTTGCATTCCAAGGCAGATACAAAATACCAGGTACCCGGGTTTCTTATCAAGGAAAGGTTCTTTAGCTGCAGTAAGATGGTAGAGAAATGAGATTTCATAAAGGCGTCCATAGCTTTCGACTCCTGTAATCAGCCTGGTTTTTTCATGATATAATGATGGAGGAATATCCGGACCTCCGTTAAAAATTATCCCGTCAGAATGCTGGAAAAGATCATAAAATTTTTCTGTACAGGAATTTTTGCAAAACAGGCTATCCGGGTTAATGTTCAGGTCAAGTCCTTTCAGTTCAATATAACTGAGCTTGTTATTTTTGATAAAATCTTTTGATTCCTCAATGTTGATTTTCTGGTGTACATTATAGAGACCGATTATCCTGAGGTTTGGCACATCCAGGTACTTATTTTCAACCAGTGTGCTGATATCTTTCAGCTTTGATAAGGTAGGATCAACAATAATTAGAACCTTTTCGTCGCCTGCCAACAGGCTTAAGGAAAATGCTAAATTATAACACAAAATTATAATTACCAGAAGCTTTTTCATTTTCATCAGTAAATTATTTGAGAAGTAAAGTAACAAAAAAAGCCCCGAATAACCGGGGCTTTTTTTAAATTCATCATGTCATTTCTTATTTAACAACATTCATGGTTTTGGTTGAAGTGAATTCAGGTGTAATAATTCTGTAGAAGTATTCACCAGCGCGGTATTTATCAGCATTAAGCTGTATGCGGTAATCACCGGCACTCATTACTTCCGACAGGATTTCTTCTACTTTTTCACCGAGCACATTGTACACAGTAATTGTCACATGAGTATCAACCGGCAGGCTGAAACGGATAGTGGTTGTCTGTGAAAATGGGTTTGGTTGGTTCTGATAGAGAACAAAGTCATTATTAATAGCCTGAACAGCGGTAAGTTTAGCAACAACGCTGATTCCGTCAGTGGTGTATGTATTATTACCTGTGAGCCAACTGGTAACTGCAAGTGTCTGTTCCTCACCGGACGAACGACTCCATAGTTTAATAGTGAAATCAGAATTATCATTCATTCCGGCAGAACCATCAATGTACTCATTGTAACCCCAGATAGTAACGGCTATATTTCCACCATCGAATACAGATTCACCGACCAGGTTAAACCCATCATACACACCAATTTCGTCTCCTATCACAGGCAGCTCATTCCAGGCTGATAATGGAATACCGAGAGTCATGTTATTTCCTGTTTCAGAAGGAGCATTAACATAATGCTCATTAAAGAAACCATAAGGTTCAGCTTTTGCATAACTAGAGGCATCTGCAGGATAATAGAGAGTAGATGATACATACATCAGAGTCTTATAACCCTGTCCGACTAACATATTGCCAATAGTATTGATGTTGTATTGCGGCCACCAGATATGTCCTGCATTGTCTTTTACTACATACACATGGCTGGTTGGAATACTGCTGAACATACTAACAATTGGAGCACTGGTAGTTCTGATATAACCAATCATTGCCCAATAGGAAGGCAGGAAGATCGGCGTAGTCTGAGGAACTGAAATATTACCGCAAACATCGATAGATGCAGCAAAATTCATAATAAATTGATAGCCTTTACCAATCACCATGTTGCCGATATTATTCAGACCATACTGAGGCCACCAAGGATTTCCATTACCATCTTTCACAAGACTGATTGCTCTCAGATTACCATGATTGGGATCAGGTACTGCCAATGGTGCAAATACGCTTGCAATATTAGCATTTGGAACCGGAAGAATGTAAGTGGAGATAATATTGCTGTTAGTAGTCAGAGAGATGTTCTGGCAAGGATAAACGATCACTTCAGTTACTACAACCTGATCCGAACCAGTACAACCATAATTGTTTGTCACAGTTACTGAATAGGTTCCTCCGGTAAATATTGTCAGTGTCTGGTCTGTACTGCCATCTGACCATAGGTACGAAATAAATCCGGCACCTGCATCAAGAGTTGCTGAATTACCGGCAGTCAGATTAAAGTCAGGACCTAAATTCACAACGGGAGCAGGATATTCTCCAATAGTAAATGTAGTACTGGCGGTACATCCATTCATATCTGAAATAGTAACAGTGTGTGTACCAGATGGGTAAGAATACTGGCCTGTATTAAAATAAGGAGCTGTACCACCCATTGCACTGATATTTACTAAAGCAGGATTTCCGGGACATACCCACATTGGATAATCTGCCATAGCCATGAGTACAGTTGGTTCAGTAATATTAATAGTTACTTCAAATGTACATCCGTTAGCATCAATTACAGTAAATGTATGCATTCCGGCTGTTTCAGTAAATGTACCTGTTCCTGAATAAGGAGTTGTACCACCTGTTGCATCAACAGTGACCTGAGATGTTCCGCCATTACAATTTATACTCGTTGCATTTACATAAGCCAGCAATTGAGACGGTTGAGAAACAGTCACAGTCAATGAGGTCATACACTGATAATAATCAAAAATATTATATGTATTAGTTCCTGCTTGTTGAACAAATGTACCATCTCCGAGATATGGAGGTGTACCACCTGTTACAACAATGTTAACATCTGAATAACCGCCAAAACAAGCAATCGGTGAAGCAGTAAATGCAACTGACAATGCAGTAGGCTGATCAATTGTAATTGTTGTTTCTGAGTAACATTGGTTTGCATCATAAACCGGGAAAGTATAAGTACCGGCACCGACCTGGAAAAATCCATCCCCTGTATAAGGTGCTGTTCCACCGGTAGCAGAAACATAAACCATAGTCATGTCACCATTGCAGTAAATCGGGTAAGCGCTTGACGTTACCTGGAGTATATCAGGTTCGGTAATGGTTACGTAGACCTCAAAAGAGCATCCGTTTGCATCGGTAACAGAATAAGAATAATCACCAGCAAATTCAGTGAATTGACCAGTACCAAAATATGGTTCTGTTCCACCTGTAGCTGTGACCGTCACAACGGATGTACCACCATTGCAAAGGATCGGAGTAGCAGAAGCAGATGCGATTAACATATCAGGTTCAGTTAACGTAACTGTCACTGAAGTCATACAATCATTACTATCAAAAACAGTATAGATAGTACTTCCGGCATACTGATTATACATTCCATCCCAAATATAAGGAGGTGTACCACCGGTCGCAATGATGTCAACATCTGAATAACCGCCAAAACAGGCAATCGATGTGGAAGTATATGTAACTGACAATGCAGTTGGCTGATCAATTGTAATTGTCGTTTCTGAATAGCATTGGTTAGCATCATAAACCGGATATGTATAAGTACCGGCCCCTTCCTGGAAAAATCCGACACCTGAATAAGGTGCTGTTCCACCTGAAGCAGAGACAAAAACCATCGTCAAATCACCGTTGCAGAATATCGGATTAGCGCTTGACATTACCTGGAGGGCTTCCGGTTCGGTTATGGTTATGCTGACCTCATAGAAACATCCGTTCGCATCGGTAACGGTATAAGTATAATTACCAGCATATTCGGTAAAGTCACCTGTACCGGTATACGGTTCAGTTCCGCCAATAGCTGAAATTGTTACAACGGACGTACCACCATTGCACATGATGGGTGTTGTCACAGCAGAAGCAGTAAGTGCTTCAGGTTGGGTAACAGTTATATTAACAGATGCCATGCAATTATTAGCATCATATACAGTAAAGCTAAAATTACCGGCAAAAAAGTAGAAAGGACCCGGAACCATATAAGGTGGGGTACCGCCTGTAGCCCAGATATTAATGGTAGTGAGATCGCCATTGCAAAGAATATCTGTTGCCGAAGCATAAGCCACGAGAGGATCTGCCGGTTCTGTCCAGGTGATAGTAATTTCAGCAGAACACTGATTAGCATCATATACAGTAAAAGTATGTGTTCCTGCAACTACGGAATAATATCCTGTACCGGTATATGGACCTGTACCTCCGGATGCAGTAATATAAGCCAATGCGTCACCACCATTGCAAGTGATCTGATCGCCAAATTCTTCAACAACAACCAATGGGTCAGGTTCTGTAATAGTTACATTAACCTCATAAAAACATCCGTTTGCGTCAGTAACGGTAAATGTATAATCGCCTGCGTACTCAGTAAAATCACCAGTACCATAATATGGTTCTGTTCCGCCGGTGGCTGACACTGTCACAACGGAAGTACCACCATTGCACATGATCGGAGTAGCAGATGCAGAGGCAATTAACATATCAGGTTCGGTAATATTAACAGTAACTATTGTCTGACAGCCATTGGCATCATAAACATAAAGATAATTGGTACCTGCCGAAACAGTGAAGTCCCCTGTACCGGTATAAGGTTCGATTCCGCCGCTGGCACTTACTGTAACATCTGCCATTTCACCATTGCACAGAATATCTGTTGCCTGGGCATAAGCCATCAGAGGATCCGGTTCGGTAACAGTAACGGTTACTCCTGCATGACACTGATTTGCATCAGTAATCGTATAAGAATACGTTCCTGCAGGAACATAAAAATAACCTTCACCATAATAAGGTGCTGTACCGCCTGTTGCATATATAAATAATGAAGTCCAGTCACCGTTGCAGGAAATAGGATAAGCACTACCGCCGGCAATGAGAGGATCGGGTTCGGTAATATTAATTGTAACCGAAGTCATACACTGGTGTGCATCATAAACGTTAAATGTTTGCATACCGGCAGTAACTTCAAATACGCCTGTTCCTGTATAAGGTTCAGTTCCACCTGTGGCTGTAACAGTCACCCACGAAGAACCGCCATTGCAAAGAATCGGAGTTGCATCAGCATAGGCTACTAATTGATCCGGTTCATAAACGGTAGCGCTCAGAATAATCTGCTGACTGGCTGAGCCTGCAGGAATTCCGGGCAATACAGCTGTAAGGGAGGCAAGTCCGCTTATTCCGTTAGTAGCATAATTGCCCTGGTTAGCAAAAGTTGTCAGATATGTCGCAACAGCGTTGAATTGCATACCATCTGATGCACGCCATATTTTCCATTTAAATGCTTCGTCATCGGCAAAACCGTTGTTCATCCCGGCTTCTGTACCCCATGCAGTAATGGAAGTCACATTGCCATCCCACATGGTTCCAGCACTGAGATTTGTACCGGTACCGGTACCAGATCCACAAGCCAGACCATTCGGAGTGTTATAAAATACACCGATATAATCACCGACCTGAATCGGACTGCCACCAATTGTAATGTCAGCATCAGAAGCAACAAGAATTATATGATTTAAACTGGTATTTACAAAGGTCCAGTCAGGTGCAGTACCTAAATTGGTACCTGAATCAGTGATTGTTACAGTATAGGTTCCTGCACATAACCCACTGA
>JAPLDU010000028.1:25606-36145 GCA_026391255.1 Bacteroidia bacterium
ACCACATAAAGTTGTAAGGTGATGTACCGCCCCAGGCCATAACATCAACAGTACCATTGCATGACTGGAAACAATTTACATCAGTAGCGCTGATACTTCCTTCCAGGTTATTGGTACCAGGCTGAGTAAGCATGAATGTCATCATTGCAACACATCCATTTGCATCTGTAATGGTAACCATGTAAATGCCTGCACCAAGATTGTACAGGTTTTCATCCGTAGCCCCGTTTGACCATGAATAATAATATGGCATGGTACCTCCGGTCACTGACAGGTTAATCCATCCATCGGTTGCACCAAAAGCGCTGACACCATATCCGTTGTAATCTGAAACAACATCTGTAACAATAAGCATATCAGGTTCTGAAATACTAACTGTTGCAGTTGTCATACACTGATTGGAATCATAAACAGGGTAAGAATAATCACCGGCACCCTCATTGAAATTTCCTGTTCCAGAATAAGGAGGCACACCACCAATGGCAATAACATAAACCCAGGTCGATTCTCCATTACATTGAATATCACCTGCATAAGCATATGCTTGTAATGCATCCGGCTGAGTGATAGAACCAGTGACCACAGTATTGCAACCATTGGCATCACTTACTGTGAAGCCGTACTGGCCGGCAGGTTCGTAGAAATCACCTGTTCCGGAATATGGTGGGGTTCCGCCGCTTGCTGTAACAGTAACTGTTGACATTCCACCATTGCAGAGAATATCTGTAGCAGTTGCAGATGCCATCAAAACCGGAGGTTCGGTAATAGTAACTGTAACACTGGCATTGCAATCATTAGCATCCCAAACGGTAAATACATATGGGGAAGCACTTACTGTAAAGAATCCGGTGCCGATATATCCGCCAACACCACCAGTAGCCCATATTTCAACCTCAGTGGTTCCGTCATTGCATAATATTTCACCTGCTGAAGCATATACCTGTATAGCTTCCGGTTCATTAATGGAAATACTGGTATAAACAATGCAACCATTGGCATCGGTTACTGTGTATGTGTAATCACCTGCAAACTCGTTATACATACCTGTACCGTTATATGGAGGTGTGCCGCCTGTGGCGCTCACTTGTATATGAGATATTCCGCCATTGCAAAGAATATCTGTTGCAGTGGCTGATGCCATCAGTTGATCAGGTTCAGTGATTATAACAGTAACATCAGCATAGCAGCCGTTTGCATCCCATACGGGATACGTATAAGTACCGGCGCTTTCTGTAAAGTAACCTGTGCCGATATATCCACCTACACCACCAGTTGCCCATACTTCAACCTCAGTGGTTCCGCCATTGCATAATATTTCACCTGGTGACGCATAAGCCTGCAATGCTTCAGGTTCACTTATCGTAACATAGGCCGTTGTCATGCATCCATTGCCATCCATTACCATGTATGAGTAATTTCCTGCATTTTCATAGAATGTTCCAACGCCGTCATATGGAAGTACACCGCCTGTTGCGCTTACTTCAACATCTGAAACACCGCCATTGCATAGAATATCTGTAGCAGTGGCTGATGCAATCAGTTGATCAGGTTCGGTAATTGTCACAAACACTTCAGCCGAACACTGGTTTGCATCATCAACCACAAAATTATAAGTCCCTGCGATGTAAGGTCCAAACGTATCTACTCCGGAATAACCACCAACTCCGCCGGTAGCCCAGATTTGAACAACAGTAGTTCCACCATTGCATAATATTTCACCTGCTGAAGCATAAACTTGTACTGGCTCAGGTTCAGTAATGGAAATACTGGTATAAGTATTGCAACCGTTAAAATCCATAACAGTGTAGGTGTAATTTCCTGCCAACTCAGAATAAGTTCCAACACCGTAATAGGGAGGTGTACCGCCTGTGGCGCTTACTTCAACATTTGAAACACCACCATTACAAAGAATATCACTTGCACTTGCAGATGCCATAAGAACCTGAGGTTCAGTAATAGAAACCGTAAATTCACCATAGCAACCGTTAGCATCCCAGACGGGATATGTATAAGTACCTGCGTATTCAACATAATAACCAGTTCCATAATAACCGCCTACTCCGCCGGTCGCTGAAACTTCAACCCAGGTTGATTCTCCATTACAGAAAATATCTCCGGTAACAACACTGACTACAATTGGATCAGGTTCTGTTATTGTAACACTGGCAATAGCAGAACAACCATTGGCATCCATAATCGAATAGAAGTTGTAAGTTCCTGCATATTCTGAGTAAGTACCTGTATTGTAATAGGGAGGAACACCGCCTGTGGCGCTTACTTCAATTGTTGATAGATCTCCATTACAAAGAATTGGTGAAGCAACGGCAGTAGCAATCAGTTCATCAGGTTCGGTAATTGTAAAAGTAACATCAGTTGAACACTGATTAGCATCAAATACGGTGACAGTATATGTTCCGGCAGGAAAATCGGATGATCCTGGTCCGTAATACGGTTCTGTTCCTCCGGTTGCAGTAATGGTTACTGTTGACATATCACCATGGCAGAGAATATCTGTTGTAGTTGCAGATGCCATCAGAACCGCAGGTTCGGTGATTGTAATAGTAACATCAGCATAGCAACCGTTGGCATCCCAAACAGGAAAAGTATATGTACCGGCACTTTCAGGAAAGTATCCCGTGCCTATATATCCACCAACACCACCATTTGCCCAAACATCTACCTCAGCAATTCCGCCATTACATAAAATTTCACCTGCTGATGCATATACCTGCAATGCTTCAGGTTCCGTAATAGATATATTGGTTGTTGCCATGCACCCATTGAAATCCATTACATCGTATGAGTAACTTCCTGCATACTCATAATAAGTTCCTGTGTAGTAATAAGGTGGTGTACCGCCATCAGCGCTCACATCTACTTCTGAAGAACCGCCATTACAAAGTATATCTGTTGCAGATGCAGATGCCATCAAAACCGATGGTTCGGTTATTAATATGGGAATTTCAGCATAGCATCCATTTGCATCCCATACCGGATATGTATATGTACCGGCGTATTCAGTAAAGTCTCCCATGCCGATATATCCGCCAACACCACCATATGCATATATTTCAACGTCGGTAGTTCCGCCATTGCAATAAATTATTCCTGCCCCAAAATATAAATCTAATGGGTCAGGTTCAGTAATAGAAATATTTGTCATAGCTGAACAACCGTTGGCGTCCATTATAGTGAATGTGTAATTTCCTGTGTATTCAGTAAATGTACCGATTCCGGAATATGGAGGTGTTCCGCCGGTTGCATCCACAGTTATCGTTGAAGAACCACCATTGCAAAGAATATCAGTTGCTACTGCGCTTGCAATCAATGGCGAAGGTTCGGTAATGTCATAATATAAATCTGTAGTACAATTGTTGCTGTCATAAATAGTAAAATAACCACTGCCCGCACCTATCATCATTGAACCATCAGCAGGTATAGGTATAGATCCCCCAAGGAGATAATAGAATGTATGATAAGGAGGAACTCCACCTTGGATATGCCAGGTAAATTCTGTTGATCCACCTGCACAAAGAATAGGTGCAGCTGTAGATGTACTGGTCAGTTCATCAGGTTCGGTTACTGTAATAGTCACTTCAGCCGAGCATTGATATGCATCATAAATTGTGTAAGTATATGTTCCTGCAGCTACAGTAAATGTACCTATACTAGAATATGGTGCGGTTCCTCCCATTCCGGACACTGTAACAATAGTAGTTCCACCGTGGCATAAAATCTGATCTGCATGTGCATGAGCCATAAAGAATGAAGGTTCTGTAATTGTAACGGTTGTTGTTGCAGTACATCCGTTAGCATCGGTAACTGTATAAGTGTAAGTTCCGGCTGGTACCTGGAAAGCACCGGTGCCAGTGTATGGTTCGGTTCCTCCCATTCCGGATACTGAAACCATAGTTGTTCCACCATGGCATAAAATCTGATCTGCATGTGAATGAGCCATAAAATATGAAGGTTCTGTAATCGTTACCGTTGTTGTTGCGGTACATCCGTTAGCATCTGTAACCGTATAACTGTAATTTCCAGCAGTTTCACCAAATGATCCTGTGCCTGAATATGGTAATGTTCCACCGGTTGCAGTTACAGTAACAGTCGAAGTTCCGCCAAAACAAAGAATATCAGTATATCCTGCAGATGCTTCAAGTTCGGCAGGAGCGGTAACAGTCCATGCACCTGAACCATAACACTGGTAATAATCATATACGGTCACACTATAACTACCTGCTGTGAGGTTACTGATATTTTGTGTAGTGGCCCCGTTTGACCAGATAAAGGTATATGGATTCGTACCACCCGCCGGGGTAATATTGATTGCTCCGTTATTTCCGCCAAAACATGAAACATTAGTCACAGTTCCGCTGGCCGTAACTGCTGCAGGCTGGGTGATTGTCCAGGATCCCGTTTTAATACAGGAATTTGCATCTGTAACGGTTACTGTATACGTTCCGGCAATGAGACCGGTAATATATTGGGAACCTGAATTATTTGACCAAAGAACAGTATATGGACCATTACCACCTGATTGTAACTGCGCTTAAGCTGATTGCCGGAGGTTGGGTAATTGTATAACTTGCTGTTGACGTACAAATTACTGCATAGGTTACTGTCACGGTATAAGTACCAGCATGTTTGTTTGTCAGATTCTGAGTTGTTTCACCAGAATTCCACATATAAATATATGGTGTGGTACCACCGGAAACTGACAATGCGATTGCACCGTTTGTTCCTCCGTTACATAGAACATTTGTAACATCAGCTGAAAGCTGCATGGCTTCAGGTTGGGTCACTGTCCAGGTTCCTGTTTGAGTACAACCATTAACATCAGTAAAAGTTACTGAATATGCATTTGCAACCAATCCTGAGATATTCTTGGTAGTTGCACCATTGGACCAGGAATATGATAAAGGAGCTGCTCCACCGGTTACGGTAAGATTAATGTGTCCATTGTTTCCACCATTGCAGAACACATTGAGTATAACAGCAGACAATGAGATGAGATCGGGTTGTGTTACGGTAAAGCCTGCCGTTGCAGTACATTGATGAGCATCTGTAACAGTCACTGAATAAGACCCAGCGGTTAATGTGCCGATATTTTGAGTTGTTGCACTATTTGACCAAAGGTAATTATAAGGTGATGTACCGCCTGAAACAGTAATATTTACGGCGCCACTGTTTTCACCATTACATTGTACATTGGTTGCCACTCCGCTGACAGAAAGTGCTGAAGATGGAGTGGTAACAATAAATGATAAAATATTTGTGTTCGGGGGAATCATTGTATAGGTTCCTGTCATAGAAGCTATTGAACTCATTCCACCGGAAGTAAAAGTACCCTGGTTGGGAAATCCTGCAGTAATATAGGTAGCAGTCATATTAACAATAATACCAAGACCGTTTCCCACAGCATGCCATACCTGCCACTGAAATGACTCGTTATTAGCAAATCCGTCTTTTTCAGGTGTCAAAGCATCGTCACCCCAGGCTGACTCGGCATTTACTTCTCCTGTCCAAAGTGCATAACCTCCACAGGCTATTCCTCCTGACAAAGAATAAAATACGCCAATATAATCGCCTGGTGCAATTGGATTACCATTAAGAGTGATTACTCCTGTTGGTAAAAGTATTGTATGATTAGCTCCAGAATTTATATACGTCCAGTTAAATGGGCTGCCGGGTGTACCATATGAGTCGGTTATAGTGACAGTATAAGAACCTGAACAAAGATTAGACAGATTCTGGGTTGTAGCGCTGTTTGTCCATAAATAAGTATATGGTGACACACCACCGCTGACTGAAAGGTTAATTGTTCCGTTGCATTGCCCGAAGCAGCTAACACCCGTGGCATTTCCGCCGGAAGAAAGACTCTGCTGTGTAAGAATATAAGATGCTGTTACTGCACAAGGACCCGCATCTGTTACGGTAACATTATAAGTACCGGCTGGTAAAGAAGACAGGTTCGCCGATGTAGAACCGTTAGACCACAAATAGGTATAGGGTGAATTTCCACCGCTCACATTAAGAGAAATGCTGCCATTTGATGCTCCGAATGGGCTGACCCCATAACCCCCGTAATTAGAAAGAGTCGGAGTGATAATAATTGCAGAAGGTTGGGTAATAGTCTTGCTAACTGTTGTAGTATATGGCGGAACAGTATTGTCTGTAACAGTTACAGTATATGTTCCGGCACAAAGTGCTGATATATTCTGAGTAGTGGCGCTGTTCGACCATGCATAAATATATGGCGTTATTCCACCTATTACCGAAACATTAACAGAACCGTTACATACACCGTTACAAGTCGCATTAACCTGTGTGGCGGAAGCTGAAATTCCGACAAGGTTGGCGGTTAAAGTAGCAATGATATTATAACCAAAATTGGACCAGGTACCACCAAATCCCCAGGTTGGAGTAGCATCCAGTTCCAGTGCGTCGGATGCCCGCCAGACTTTAAACTTGATCGCTTCACCGTTTGCAAAGCCATTATTTGTGCCTGTTGATCCATAGGCAGTAATAAAAGCATTACCGTTCCATATCGCATAGCCTGCACAGCCCAGTCCACCTCCGGTCAAATTGTAAAACACACCAATATAATCTCCGTTAGAAATGGGTAATCCCACAATTGTCACAGTACCCGCCCCGACAACAACTGTGGCAGACACACTAGTACTCGTGTAAGTCCACGAAGGAGCTGCAAAGACCATCATATTAACCAGTAACAAGGTCACCAGTAAAAATACTTTCTGTAAAAATCTACTTTTCATATACTTAACTGTGTTAATTAAAAATAAATATTTTATTTAAAATTTTATTTTAAAAGAAAAATGGTTGTGCAAGTTATAAAATTTACCTGATAGATTGTATTACATTTATTAAAAAATAATTCATTTTTTTTATCATTAGTTTACTTTCAGCTACTTAAATATTCTATCTAAAAATAATTAATATTTATTTAACATTTTTAAATAAAAACGTTATCATCAGAACATCAAATAATTAACAACATGTTATTGATTATCAGATTATTACGAAATGATTTTTACATAGTATTGATTATGTTCATTTTACGAAATATTCATAAAAAAATTCATTATGATAAAACCAAATCTGACTATAAAAGTTCAAAATATCATCACTAATCTCATAATATCCTGACTTCTTAATTTGCAGGATAGGAAAAACTAACCGTGGTAGTGGTTTTTATCTGGTAGCCGTTTCCAGGTAACATATTACCGATATTATCAACCCCGTACACTGGCCACCAAATATTGCCAATACCATCTTTGACAATTATTACAAAGTTTGTTATGTTGTTGAAAATATTCGTAATCAGATATGGTGTTTTTCTAAGATACCCGATAATGGCCCATCCTACCGGCAGGGTAACAGTTAATAATTGTGGAACAGCTGCTACTCCTGTAATAGTAAGGTTCTGGTTACTTACTATTTTTATCTGGTAACCTTTCCCGATTGCCAGGTGTCCGATCAGATTTACTCCGTACTGTGGCCAGAAGATATTCCCTTCACCATCTTTGATTATTGTAACATACTGGGTGATAGGTGCAAATACATCCTGAATAGCAGAATCAAGAGGTTGAATATAAGTTGAGAAGATGCTCCAACCACTTGCAAACAGTATGTTTTGTGTTTCCGTACTAAGTGCAACAAGAGAAGTAATACCACTCATCCCATTGGTTACAAAATATCCGCTATTTGGCATGGGAGGGGATGGCATGTAGGTAACAGTAGCATTATATACCATATTGACAGATGCCCGCCAGACTTTCCACAGGAATGCTTCATTTGATGCAAATCCGTCTTTTAACGTAGTCTGGCTATCATCTCCCCAGGCTGAAACAGCGCAGGTAGAACCTGTCCATTCAACATATCCGCCACAAGCCGGTATTCCGTTCAGGTCATAGAATACACCAATGTAATCACCGGTTTCAAGTGGTTGACCATCTACAGATAGTTGTGCTGTTGATGGAATAAGAATTGAATGGTTTGTTCCAGTAATCGTATAATGCCATGGAATAACAGGAGTTGTGTAAATGAGAGATAACAAGCCACTCATTCCATTTGGAACAAAATTACCCTGGTCGGGCATGGGAACTCCCATATATACTGGTTGGGCTGAATAAGATTCATCAGTATTATGTTTCCATATTTTCCATTTTAAAATTTCTCCCGTTTCGAAACCATCATTTCCGGCATCCTGAGCCCACGCTGCTATTGAAGTTGATATCCCCTGCCATTGACAATAACCGCCACATGCGAGTGTTCCGGAAGAATCATAAAATAATCCTATATAATCGCCGGGATCAATTGGATTTCCATCAATTGCCAATGTGGCAGTATCAGGAATCAGGATTATGTGATTAACAGAATTAATCGTGTAATGCCATGGCACCGGATTAGTACTTGCTGATAATGAGACAAGGCCGCTCATACCATTCACTGCAAAATACTGTTGATTAGGCAGCGTAGTCAAAGAAGTTGTCTGTCCGTTCCACATAGTATACCCTCCACAGGCAAGCGTACCTCCTGAATTATAAAAAACACCAATATAATCGCCGGAAGAAAGAGCAATTCCGTTTATTGTCATTTGAACAGACTGAGGAATTAGTATGATATGATTGGATGAAGTAATGGTGTAGGTCCAAGGAACAGTCACCGCAGTGAGAGTACTCAGGGCGCTTATACCGTTGGCGACAAAATTGCCCTGATTTGGAAAAGGACGTCCAAGATATACCGGATTAGCAAAATATTCTGCATTTTCACTGGCATCCCAGATTTTCCAGGTAAAAACTTCTCCCGCACCAAATCCGTCATTCCCAACGTCAACTCCCCAGGCTGCAAGATTTGTCACACTGCCCGTCCATTCTGAATAACCCCCGCACTGATAATTTCCGTATGAATTAGTAAAAAAAACACCTATAAAATCACCGGTGCTTATCTGTTCATTATTAATAGTGACAGGAGTTCCCGACTGAATCAGAATCTGATGATTCACTCCGGTAATAACAAAATTCCAGCTTGATGGCAAAGCGTTAGCTGAAGAAAAATAAATGGCTGAGATCAAAGGAATGAAGAAATATTTTACAATATTCGATTTCATAAATTTGTTATAAATTAATAATCAGCAGAATATTTATAAAAATGAACGATAATTTTGAAATCAAATTTATTAATCTTATCTATAAATCTCAATATTTTTCTAATATTTTCATATCTTTTTCATAAGAATATTATCTAACCAGCAGAAAAAGGCATGATCTCTTGATTATCAATTATTAGGGAATTAGTTTTGCAAAGAGTTCCTGGTTGATTATCAAATTCTATCATCTCTGATTCTGAAAAAGGCAAATTACTAAAATGCAATTTTTAATCTAATTATAATCTCATTTTAATTCTCTTAAAATATTATGCGTGTATATTTGCATAAATATTCTTTTTCATAGTAATAAATGATTTCGGAGGCTGTCCCCATCCTTGGCAGCCTCTGTTCATTTTATTTAACCGTGTTTACCTATTCAGAGTGGTAAAGCCGGAATCGAACAATCGAACTCCGCCTCCGGCGGACAAATTGTCACATTGTCACATTCCAAATTTCCGTTACATTTGCATAATGAGTCAGATTAATGAACCCGGTATTAAAAGCTTTGGTTACTAACTTCTATAGAATATAATGAATTACGACTTACGACTTACGACTTACGACTTATGACTTACGACTTACGACTTACGACTTATGACTTACGACTTACGACTTACGACTTACGACTTACGACTTACGACTTACGACTTATGACTTACGACTTACGACTTACGACTTACGACTTACGACTTTTAACTTATGAACCGACAGGATAGTTATTTTTACGAAGAACAGCAATTCAGGCAAAAATGGCTGATTATCCTCATTGCAGGATTATTCTTGATATTCCTGTATTCTATAATTCAGCAGGTTATCATCGGAATACCATTTGGAAACAATCCCGCACCTCCTTTAGTATTATTTCTCATGGGGCTTATTCCTTTGTTTATGATTTTTTTCATTTTTTTTGTCTTGAAACTTAAAACAAACATAACACCGGAAGAAATTGAAATTCAGTTTGTGCCTTTTCAAAGAAATCCAAAAAAATATAACTGGCAGGATATTGAAGAAGCTTATGTTCGCGAATATAAGCCGATATTGGAATATGGTGGCTGGGGTTTACGCACCGGATTTTTCAGTAAAAGCATTGCATACAATGTTTCCGGTAAAACAGGACTGCAATTAGTGTTAAAAAATGGGCGTAAAGTGCTGATAGGTACTCAGAAAGCAGATGAACTCAGATATTCACTGGAAAAGATCAGGAAAAAGCAGCAAACAGCAGGCATTAGGTATTAGGCAATAGGCAATTAAAAGTTATGAGTTATGAGTTATGAGTTATGAGTTATGAGTTATGAGTTATGAGTTATGAGTTATGAGTTATGAGTTATGAGTTATGAGTTATGAGTTATGAGTTATGAGTTATGAGTTAT
>JAPLDU010000035.1:0-18626 GCA_026391255.1 Bacteroidia bacterium
ATTTATATTTCCCATTTTGCAAAGGAAATATATTTTTTTGAAATAACCAAGTTATTTCGTTACACTCACTAAGCGATTGGGCGATGAGGCGAACGAAGCGGAAGGCGACTGGGCGAACAAAGCGAACGAAGCGACCTGGCGAAATGAACGAATAAATGTGGAGTGAAATGGTATTTAATACGCCCAGTTTTCTGATTTATTGCTCATGTTCATTAACATGGCTAGGATATGGTCATATTTATCATTTAACAAAATATATGTTTCTTTATTAATATAGTTACATTCAAGTGAATAATCAAGCCATACTTGCGTTTCGGCAGCTTCACCTTCAGCATCGGATAGTTTGGAAACGAAAACTTTAGGATATCTTTTTTTTCGAAAACCCTCAGCTATATTTCCTGAGACCGAACGTGAAGATCTTCTTATCTGATCAGTCAGAGAATAGTTTTCTTCTTTTGGAAATGACTTTGTAATCCTAAATATTTCCATACCTGCTTCAAATGATAATTGAAACACTTTTAATTCCCTGTGCGTTTTTATCTTTTCTGTCATTTGTCAAATTAAATAGTCTCCCACCTCGCTAAGTTCAACATTTCGCTAAGTTCGCCTCATCGCATAGTTCGCTTCGTTCGCCCTTTCGCTCAATTCGCCCAATCACTCAGTTCGCCCTTTCACTCCGTCACTTCTTCCCCTTAGCCTGACTGCTCTCAGAAAAATACCGCTGGTACTTTTCTTTCAGTTCCTTATTCAGGCTATCCTGTTTAAACATATCCGTATAACTGATACAAACCTGGATAACCTGTTTGGCAATCCTTACTTCACGGTCGACATACTGAATCATATCAGCATTCAGTGAGGCATAATAGCCAAGCTCGTCGCCATACCTGCCGGCAAGAATTTTCACTATTTCATCGGCTTTATCATATGCCTTGGCAAGAAAATAGGTCCTCATAACAGGAATGAAATAGTAGTCGTAGGGAATACGGCTGTTTGGCATGAGTTCGACTGCTCTGTCGCATACTTTTATTGCAGAATCAATCTTACCTTCCTGCACCAGAGCTTCACCAAGTCGTCCGAATATGGATTTCACATCGATGATGTTGAGGGTACGGAGGTTATTCTCATCCATATACACATCTTTTTCATTCATCCTGCCCCATTTGAATTTATTCATCAGGTTATCATATAGTATACGGGTATCGATCCTACCGGATTCATTACCTCTGGCTGGTGTTTTAACTGGAACCAGGCGGTAGGCAAAGCCTTCCAACTGGAAGAATTCATCAAGTCCGAGATAGCTTTCGGGACCGGCGCTTACAGCAAAATATACAGGCCGCTCCCATTTGTTTGTCCTTAAAATATCGAGAACAATCATATCCCCTTTTAATATTGAGCTTTTACCAAGGTGCCATTTCAGTTCGGGCAAAATTTCATTTTTCAGGGCAGAGGAAACAGTACCGTTACTGAGCACTTTTTCCTTGTCCACCTTTAAACTCAGGTTTTTGGTGGGTGAATAGTTGAAAGATATGTCTTCGGACATCTGTAGCTGCGCTTTAGGATTATCGCTGCCAATAAAATCAAGCACTTGACCAAGATCGACTGTATCCTTTCTCCTTTCATATAGGTATATTTGGTCGCGGGTTCCCTGCACATACTGATCAAAATTCATTGTAATTGGTAATGGATCGGATTCATACGCTTTTTTCTTCATCTGGTCGATATACCAATCGGTACTTAGCAGGCTGAGATTCACCACTCGAACATCGGTACGGATACCCTCCACTTCCTGGTCGTACCATAAGGGAAAAGTGTCGTTGTCGCCGTATGTAAAGAGAATGGCATTGGGCTTACATGTCATCAGGTAGTTTGCCGCAAGATCGCGGCATGTATATCTGCCCGACCTGTCATGATCGTCCCAGTTTTGTGATCCCATGATTACCGGTACGAGCAAGGTACAAAGCACCGTGGCTGCCACACCGCTGATAATTCCCGGCCATGGCAACCCGGAGAGTAATTTTTTAAGGAAATGACCAATAGCCACCACTCCCAGACCAATCCAGATGGCAAACGCGTAAAACGATCCGACGTAAGCGTAATCCCTCTCGCGTGGCTGATACGGAGTCTGATTAAGATAGAGTACAATTGCAAGACCGGTGAAAAAAAACAATAGATGTATTACCAGGAAATCTCTTTTATTCTTTCCATACTGGTATAACAAACCCACAACTCCCAACAACAGTGGCAACATGTAATATTTGTTCCTCGATTTGTTATGCTTATAAACATCGGGGATGTTTTCCTGCGGACCAAGACGGGCATTGTCAATGAAATTGATACCGCTGATCCAGTTGCCATTCATTAATCCTCCAAAACCCTCGGTATCATTCTGCCGTCCGGCAAAGTTCCACATAAAATACCTGAAATACATAAAACCAACCTGGTAGCTGAAGAAGTATTTCAGGTTTTCCATGAAGGTGGGCTTGTATACAATCTCCTTTTCACCTTTATTGTTTGTAATTTCTAAAGGAATTCCCTCAATTTTTGCCCATTCCTTATAGGCAGATATATGGCTTGATTGCTGGCTATACATCCTTGGGAAAATCGTCATAAACCTTGAATCGTATTTTAAATCTTCGGAAGGATATGTTGCCACGTATTTACCGCCTTTCTGAATATATACGGGACTGCCATTCTTGATTTCTTCAACCGGTGCGTTATAATACTCACCGTATAGCAGAGGTGTCTCTCCATATTGCTCACGGTTAAGGTAAGAAAGCATGGCAAAAACATGATCGGGATTATCTTCATTGATAGGAGGATCAACACCTGCCCTGATAACAATCATGGCAAATGAAGTATAGCCGATTATCATGACTGTAAAAGCAAGAAGAATGGTTTCAAGTATGGCTTTGTGTTTACGGTGAGAATAGTACAATCCCCAGATAATGAGACCAAATAATAAAAGTATATAGAAAATGATCCCAGATTGAAAAGGCAATCCAAAACCATTCACGAACAACAATTCAAACTTGGAAGCGATGATGATCACTCCGCTGATGACACCATACATCACACCTGCAACTAAGGCGACAGATAATACCGATGCAACAAGTAACCCGCGTTTAGTGACCTGGAATTTCCGGAAATAATATACAAAAACCATGGCCGGGATAGCCAGTATATTAAGCAGGTGAACACCGATGGATAAACCCATCAGGTAAGCAATTAAGATGAGCCACCGGTTGGCATAAGTCTCATCTGCCACATCCTCCCACCTGAGGATTGCCCAGAAGACCATGGCAGTAAACAATGAAGAACTGGCATACACTTCCGCTTCAACAGCCGAAAACCAGAAAGAATCGGAAAAGGTATAGGCAAGGGCTCCAACAATGCCACTTCCAAGAACAAGAATCGTTTTCTCAAGGCTGTATTCAGAATTGCGGATGATTAATTTACGGGCAAGATGGGTAATAGACCAGAAAAGAAACATAATGGTAAACCCGCTTGCGAGCGCCGACAGGCTGTTGACCATCCTGGCTACATGCGAAGCATCGGAAGCAAAGAGAGAAAAGAATCTCGCCATGTACATAAAAAACGGAGCCCCCGGAGGGTGCCCGACTTCCATTTTATACGCTGTTGAAATGAATTCACTACAATCCCAGAAGCTGGCAGTAGGTTCAATGGTAAGCAGGTAAACAACTGATGCTATGGCAAAGATTATCCAACCTGTGATTACATTGGCAAGCTTATATTGTTTCATATAAAATATGTTTTGTAAAAACCAGACCGATCTTTAGCCCGGCACTCACCGGATAAGAAAATAAACGGTATTTCAACGATTTATTGCATTTTCAATTCCAATCAGGATTGAAATTCACGGATTTAATCCGCCTCAGGCGGATCAAATTTTCAAATTTTCAAATTAATTTAGTCCCTTGATCTTTAAATTTTCATATTTTTGCGCCTCCATTTTGATTGAATGTCCAATGGTGTAATGGCAGCACTACAGATTTTGGTTCTGTTAGTCCAGGTTCGAATCCTGGTTGGACAACTTTTTCAAAACATATACCGCTGTACATCAATAGATTGCAGCGGTTTTTTATTCGATGCGTACAAAGTTGTGTACAATTTACAGGTCTTCTTAGTGTAAATCAAATATAGACTTAAATTTAAATTCGCATGATTAAAGACCATATTAAAATATTTATTATTTTAAATGATAATTAAATTAGGGTATTTACTTCTTACCACTATTATATATGCTTATTTAAGAGGATATTAAGATTAGAAAGCTAAGTTGAAAAGGCAAATATATTGGTATAATATTATGTATTATGTTCATAATGTACACATTGCTAAATTGCATAAAAATTTTGCATTGGAGATTTGTCAATAAAATGCCATATATCATTATTAATCTATATGTTAATTAGTGGTAAGAAGTAAATACCCTGATAAATAAATCATATCCACCTAAAAACCATATTGCTATGAATAGATTGATTTTATTTTTAATCGTTGAAGTCCTGATGGATTTTGGGCAATATTTGAAATAGTCCATGTAGTTACCTATGGCTGACTTGTCTGCGTAGTATAATCGAGCAGACACCTGACAGAAAAACCAGCATACTTTACAAATGATGACCTGTAGATATTCTGGTAATTAAATCCCGTATACCGAAACCAGGCATTATTTGTATCACTCTCAGTGGATGTCCATAAATAGCCGTAGCTGTTGGCATTAATATACGCACCAAACATATCGCGGTAACCACCAGGCATGGCTGTAAAGCCAAACAAATTGGAAGCGCCTGAATTCGGATAATACCAATGTTCATAACCGGTTTCTTTCAGTTTTGCACCCGCCACGGTAACACCACCTGCAAAATTGGTCAGTGTAGTCATTTCTGCATCAGATGGTACATGCCAACCCGAAGGACAGATACCCTGAACACCGCTCGGGCTCGCATTGCTGGTCGAAGCGCCATTCATGACGGCAGCCCAGGTATATAATAAACCGTAATTATCCTTGTACGACAAACTATTTGAAGTATAAAATCCCGGATAATCAAACCAGTATTTTGTGGTATTGTCACCGGAGATATTGCCGGCATCCGTACCTTCAACCAGAGATGATCCGTCAGAATAATGGGTAGTCTTCATATTTTCCAACATCCAGCATTGATTCCCAATTAACACGGAATGGTAGGTATTCCCGTCATAATCGTTCACAGTTCCCACACCCGGACATGAATTCAAAAAACTGATAAATGAAACTTCATTACCATAAAATGTACCGGCGCTGTTTGTCGCATATGCCCGTACAAAATAATTGATCTGAGGATTCAGTCCTGTCAGATTACTGGTGAATGTTCCGGCTCCTACGCCATCGTTCGTAACATTATCATAAATTGTCGGATTCCCTGAAGTGTTCCAGCATACTCCCCTTGCTGTGATTGGATTACCTCCGTCGGTAGTGATCACACCTCCTCCGAGGGCAGAAATCTGGGATATATTTGTAACCACTGTCGTGATAAGTATTGGTAAATAACTAATAATACCTGCATTCATCATATATAACTGGTAACCTGAACCGGGCTGAACATTCACGATTTGGTTCAGTTGCCATGCAGGATAATAAACATGACCTCCCCCATCTTTAACCATCCAGACATCCGGTAAAACCGGGGATAACAACTGTTCTACAGGAACCGGGGCAGTTTTCAGGATACCCAGCAGGCTCCAGCCGGAAGGCAGATTTAGTGGGGTATTTCCATCGACCAGGTTTCCGTAAATAGTAATATCTTGTGGGGATGACATTTTGATAAAATACGCTTTCCCTACGGTCAGGGTTCCGATTGTGTTCAGACTTGCCCCGGGCCAGTAAACCAAGCCATTTTCATCCTTGACAATAATAAGATCCTGCACTACCGGGGAAAAAACCGAAGTTACCGAGTTATCAGCAGGGCTGATGTAGGTTGAATAAATGTTCCATCCCAGGTTAAGTTGAATGGTCTGCGATACCTGGCCAAATCCGGCATTGACGAAGCTAAATGATACAAGCAAAAATACGAAATAAAATTTCTTCATTTAATTAAATATTTAAATTACAATAACTTATATAATATCTCTGAATTTCAAAAAAATCATATAAAACCGGAACTTCAGGCAGAAATCATTAATGACAACCATCATAATTGGCTTACCCCGCATTCATTTTGCCATTGCCAGGATGTAATGATCATTTTTTCCCCGGGAACAAATTAATAAATAAATTTGGGATTATTCAGACCCCGGACTTATTTTTCCCCGGGAAATCACAGGTAAGTTCACAAACTTGCCTAATAAATGTTTAATTGTTCTGATGGTACTTGCAAATCAAATTTTTCAAATGATGATTATAAAATTTATGATATGCCTAATTCCGGAAGACAAAATCAGACACGGCCGGTCATAATGCGATTACTTTGTTGTTTCCTGATTTTACCAATAATATTCAACATAAAAAAATGATTGCCCTGAGCAAAATAATATAAATGCAATCCGCTTTCAGATATGCGAGCCCTGCCTGGTATTTGCTGAAAAACAGTACGTATGGCAGGCATCTGCATATGATTAAAACTATATTTGTACCGAATAGATAAATTTTGCATGCCGGGTTTAAAACAGTTTTGTCAGGATTATCAGTGATTCTCAAATGTCTTGTTAATTTATATCAACTGTTTACCTTTGATTCAAATATTTTCTGCCATGTTATATCTGAGAATTAGTCTTATTGTATCTATTCTTCAGTTTTTATTTACAGAGAGTTTTGGATTTAATATTCAGGGGGATACCATTAATGAGAACGGAATAATAAAAGTAATGCACATTGGCTGGGAAAACGGTCGTATGCCTGAATTCGCCAATGCATATACTTTGCACAGCCATGAAGTTCGTTTAAATGTGATCGGGAGAAGTTCTTTTGCATTCAGCAATAAACTTGAAATGTCAATTTACCTGCCTCTCATTATTACACCAAATATCTCCTTTAAATTTAATTTTCTTGATTGTAAATTTTTAGCTTCAGCAATTGAAGCCGGTGTTGCAGGAGGGATTTTTCCCGTTGTTGCCGCCAGCGGAATTATTATGCCGGGCGGCGGTGTCGGAGGAGGTACGGCAGGTTTGCTGCATGGTTCTGATTGTCACCTCAAGTTAATTTTCAGTTTTCCTCTTAATAATAAATTTACTTTCTCGATCAGGGGCAGCGCTTCCACCATTCATGCAGGTTATTGGGGAGGCGGAGCATTTGCAGGATTAGGAGGTAGCGACGCAACCGTTGGTTTGTTTCCTATCAATGTAAGCAAACGATTCAGATTTTATGCTGCCGGATTTGATGCGGATTATCTGATTGACAAACAAAACGCAGTTGTAATGAATTCCTGTGTTGGCGGTTTTGAAGGAGCGAAAAAACAACTTGGACTTGCAACTTTGTCGTGGACACATGCTAAAATTCATTTTCATTACACATTTGGCCTGTATTGTTTTTATGACCCTCCGGGCTATGAAATGCTGCATGAATCAAAACTTCCGGTTTCAGCTTATGCAAATGTTTACTGGATTCTTAATAACGGGAAGAAAAGGCATTAGGCATTAGGCATTAGGCAAGAGTGAATAGTCATAAGTCAATAACTTTATGAACTTTATAAACTTTATGAACTTTATAAACTTTACGAACTTTATGAACTTTATAAACTTTACGAACTTTATGAACTTTACGAACTTTATAAACTTTACAAACTTTATGAACTTTACGAACTTTATAAACTTTACAAACTTTATGAAACAGTCATGTGCTAAGCGGGCCAGCGACCTTGTAACTGCCGGTTTACCATACATCCGGGATATTCGGGTAACAGGGCGCTGACATTGATTAGTTGTTGCATATCATCCGGTATCAGTTGCAGGTTAACAGCGGCAATATTATCGTTAAGTTGTTGCAGGTTTTTTGCCCCGATAATGGTACTTGTGATACCTGGTTGCATTATCACCCAGTTAAGGGCAACAGTAGCGACCGAAACATTGTGGCGCTTGCCAATTACTGCCATTACATCGATAATATCATATGCCTTTTGTTTATCAATGGGAGGAAAGTCAAAAGAATCGCGCCGGCTGTTACCTGCCACCTCAATACTTCGGGTAAATTTCCCTGAAAGGAATCCTCCGGCCAGCGGGCTCCAGGGCATAATGCTTATTCCTTCGCTCTGAGCCATCGGTACAATTTCGCGCTCAATTTCTCGCCCGGCGATGCTATAATAGTTCTGGGATGCCACAAATTTTGTCCATCCCATTTTTTCTGCATAACTGTTTGCTTTCATCACCATCCATGCGGGATGATTGCTTATACCAATATACCGCACTTTACCGGAACGCACAACATCTTCCAGTCCACGCATAGTTTCTTCCAGAGGAGTAACCGGGTCGACCCCGTGAATATAAAGAAGATCAATGTGGGACAGATTAAGGCGACGGAGGCTGTCATTCACCGAATCGTTGATATGAAGCCGTGAGAGTCCCACCTGGTTCGCGCCTGGCCCCATGCGTATCCTGACTTTGGTGGCAATTACCACCTCATAGTGCTGAATTCCCAGTTTTTTCAACGCTTCTCCCAGCATTATTTCCGATAAGCCTTCGGAATAAGCATTGGCAGTGTCAATAAAATTAATTCCACTGTCCAAAGATGTTTTTACGATATCATTCACCTCATCCTGGGAAACCTGTCCAACGGCTTGCCAATAACCCTTTCCACCAAATGTCATCGTTCCGAGACAAAGTTCAGAGACCAGTATCCCTGTTTTTCCAAGCTGGTTGTATTTCATATTAAGAGTTTGTTTTAAATTTGTTAATTTAAAATTTCCATTTTAATCTTACAAATAAATTTTAACGCAAAAGTCGCTAAAGACGCTACTTATTAAAAAAGATAATAGATGTAGATTGTAATCTATAATATTGTATGTGAGCTTTATATATAAATTATTTTGGCGACTATTGCATCTTTAGCGTTAAAAATATTGTTCTTTAGTAACCGGCGATGAATATAAATAATACAAACGATATTTACATTATAATTTTGTAAATAAAATTCAAAACAACTTATAATAATATTTGTGAAGAATGCAAATGTGTATCTTGGCTTTTTCAGATCAGGTATGACCTTTTTCAATTTAATTCCTTCAATATACTCAAAGCCTCATCAACATGATTTGCAGTCCGGGTTTGTGAGTTAAAAACATACACTACCTTTCCTGATTTATCAATGACATAACTTACCCGACCTGGCAGTAATCCCAGTAAATTGGTGGGAACGCCAAAAAGTTTCCGTATTTTATTTCCTTCGTCGCTCAATAAGATATAATTAAGTCTGTATTTATCAGCAAACTTCCTGTGGCTTTCGACCGATTGACCGCTAATTCCAATAATCAAAGCATCGGTTTCACTGAATACCTCAAACTGGTCGCGGAAATAACATGCTTCCCTGGTACAACCCGGACTGTCATCTTTAGGATAAAAAAAGATGACTATGTTTTTCTGACCAAGTATAGTATTTATTTCAAATAAATGACCATACTGATCCATTAGGGAAAATTCGGGTATATGGCTCCCGATTTCTGTTTTAACCATTTTCTGGCCATTACAATAAATTATCAAAAACGCGGATAATAATAAATACATTGCAATATCTTAATAACCGTTCTGACTTTATGGACAAATACTATTTAATTTTTTGCCGGAATTTTGTAAGTCAATATCCAATAGAATTTTAAGTTGATAAACTTAAGGTCAGACACAATCTCATTGAGTTTTGTTTTTATAAATATTTCAGTCGGGAAATTTTTAATAACAAGGTGAGTTGTTCCATCTTCAAGTTTTCTTTTCTGAAATGTATTTCCAGCATCATCTGTACCAGTGATCGGATGATTGCTACCCTCAACAAAATTGTTGTCCATGAAAACTATCAACCCGCCTGGTATAATTGAATTATTGACTGATTCAAGAAATTTATCAATATCCTGCAATTTTATATGACTCCAGATAAAGCCACCAAACAGGCTTTCATATATTGTTTTTACCGGAAGTTGATATATATCTTCAATTCCGAAAGAAACACTGGCTTTTCCGTACTTTTTTTGTTGAGCAATTTCAATAAGCTCTTTATTTATATCTGTAGCAAAAACCGAAGTTGATGTCTGAGCAATTTTTTCAGTCCAGAAGCCCGTGCCACATGCAATTTCAAAAATTGACCTGTTGGTAAAAATGTTTTGTAATATTAAAGTCGCACTTTTTAAATCATCCTGCCTCTCAGGTTTCAGATAAATATTTTCGTATTCATTTGCCCTTTCCTTGTAATATGTGATCAAGTCAGTGTTCATAATGAGTTACGAATTACGAGTTACGAATTATAACTTATAACTTATGACTTACAACTTTACGACTTACGACTTACGACTTACCACTTTCGACTTACAAAAATACATTAAGACATCTGATAAACATGGGCAAAACTGCGGGCAAACTCTTCAATGTCAGTCTTTGTCGTATTTTCAGGCGTACGTTTATGAGCATTCAATGCGCTGCCATTGTTCATTGCTTCTGAAAGACCATTGTAAAGCCCGGCCACATTGGCGGAAACAAAGCCCGAGTTCACCATAGCTTTTTTAGCGTCTTCATAAGAAAACTGTATATATTTCAGATCGGGTTTGCCTATTGCTTTGCCTAAAACTGTGGCAACTTCGTTGTATGAAACATCTCGGGCGCCTAATACAAATTGAGTAACATTGCCTCTGAATTTTAATCCATCAAGATAACTTAGTGCCATTTGGGCAATATCCTTTACGGCCACCATCGGTACTTTCAGATCGCCTTTTAACGGTGAGCCTGCCACTCCCATTTGTTTAATAGTTCCAATCTGACCAAACAGGTTTTCCATAAAAAAACTGGGCCTGAGATTAACTACATTAGTTTGCTTCAAAGTAGAAAATTTTTCTTCCATGTATCCAAGACCATCCACCACACCGCCGCCGGTTCGCAGGTGTGCCCCAATGCTGCTGAGCAAAACCACGTAAAGTATGTGGTTATCTCTTACGGCTTCAAACAGATTGTCAGCCACCTCGCGCTGATACTTGTAAAAATCGTCGCTGTGCACACTGGGCGGTATCATGCAATAAGCTGCCGTTGCACCCACAAATGCATGCTTTACAAATGAGAGATCTGTCAGATCACCGATTGCTATCTCTGCCCCTTTGTCGGCCAGTGATTGCAATTTATCCGCATGTCTGGCAATTGCCCTTACTTTTTTACCTTTTGCTAATAATTCCATTGACAGGATATTACCTATATTTCCTGACGCTCCTGTTATTACATACATAATCAATTGTTTTTTAGTTATTTAATAATTATTTATTTTAATTCTAAATAAACGTTTCTGAGTCTTTTTTGTTTTATATTTCTCGGTCAACTATCAAAATATTGAATATTGATGACATTGATTTTTGAAATAATTTCGTGTCTGTCAAAATCATCTGCATTATAATTTCTCTGTATTCCTGATTCAACCAAATCATTATATTTTTACCATTTAACCTGCGAAATGTTTAAATTTGTGTCCTTAAATTATTAAGATACACTGATGTCCGGAGAAAACATTTATAAGCAACTTAAATCCCACGACTGTATTATTTTTCAAATGATTTCGCCCCTACAGGGCTTAATGTTGTCAGAAATATTCTTCTACAAAGATTTCACCCCTGACGGGGTTTATCTGACAAATCAAAATTTTAATCCCATTGGGATGGAATCTTGGTAGAAAGAATAAATTGAAGCATTTAAGTCACGTAATGACGACATAAAAATATAACCGGACTATAATGATTAAGATACAGACTCTTTTAATTGAGTATAAATTCATACCTTGCAGGTGTTGCATACTTTAATTGGGAAAAATGAAAGCAAAATTAACCGCTGTTATTTCAGTTACAGTCCTGTTCATGAGTTGCGGGTTCCTTTCAGCCCAGCAGCAAAGCACTCCTTATGATAATTTCCCCGGGATTTATAAAAGTTATAAGCCCGTTTACGATGATCAGTTCCCTGCCTGGGCAAAAATGTTGTATTCCTTCCCGGTAAATTTTAATAATATCAACGCTGAATATGCTGCGTACACAAATCAGCATCCTGACAGAGAAAATGCCATCAACAGGTATTTTAAAATCTGGAGCCGTATCATTGAACCGTATGCTTTGCCAGACGGAACTATTCAGCTTCCCAATCTTGATCAGTATTATAAAAACCTGAGACATTCGCAGCTTGCTTCGGTGAACAAAAATAATTCAAAAAACACTGATTCCGACTGGTCATTTTTAGGACCGAAAGAGACCTTCTGGCTTAATGAATCGGGATCAGCCGATGCTCCGGCATCCTGTCCGTGGCAGGCCAACGTGTATTCATTTGATGTGGCAAATTCTGATCATAATATTCTTTATTGCGGAACCGAAACCGGTTTCGTGAATAAGACTACCGACAAAGGATTGAGCTGGCAGTTTATAAGCAGGGATTATCCTTTTGGTGGCGGAGTTACTGCCATTGCCATTGACCCGGAAAATTCTGATATTGTCTATGCTGCTGCCGGAAACGAGGTACATAAAACGACTGACGGAGGATTGACCTGGGTTCCGCTTCCTTCTGGTTCTGTTTTATTTAACGCCGACAGGCTGAGAATTGATCCTTCCAATCCCGGCAAATTAATTGCAGCCTCGTCTGACGGTGTTTTTATCAGCAACAATGCCGGGATCTCATGGTTGCAAGAATCAACGCAAGCTTCATATGATATTGTTTTCAGGCCAAACGACAGTACAACTATTTATGCTTTGACGCAGACCGGCGGGAACTTTTCGATGATCTTGTCAATTGACGGAGGCCTGACTTTTCAACCCATGGCAGGCTTTCCAAATAATATTGTTGCTTCTGATGGCGGACTGCTGGCAGCGACCCCTGCAAACCCAAATATCCTGATAGCTATTTTGCTGAGCGCCAATAATACTCCTTACCTTCTGAAAGGAACTGTGAATAACGGTAACTGGACATGGATCACACTTGCCACAGGCCAAACCGGTTCTTTTGCCATGGACAACGGACAGGGTTATTTTGACCTGGTGCTCGATGTTTCGCCCATTGATGAAAATGTGATTTTGGTTGGAACCTGCACCCTTTATAAATCAACTGACGGTGGCCTTAATTTTTCTGCTGTTGGCGGATATGATGGAAATTTCAACATTCATCCCGATATACAGGATATCAAAATGATGCCTGATGGTGATACATGGGTTGCAACTGACGGAGGAATGAATCTCACAACAGATAATTTTGACTCTATCTCCAATTATTTTATCCGCGTTAACGGAATCGTAGGTTCTGACATGTGGGGTTTCGACCAGGGATGGAATGAAGACATCGTCGTAGGAGGACGGTATCACAACGGAAATACAGCCATGGCAAGTTTCTATCAGCCAAAAGCTTTGAGAATGGGAGGAGCCGAATCACCCACCGGATGGGTATTACAGGGCAAAAGCCACTATGCAGCTTTCAACGACCTGGGCGACGGATGGATACTTCCCAAGACAGCCGGGGGCGAACCTGAAGGTCGTTTTATCTTTTCAAAATATCCGAATATGGATGAATATGGTGGTCGGCGCGGCAACCTCGTTTTTCATCCTAATTACTATGGCACCATTTACCTTGGAGAAGGTTCAGGGTTCTGGAGAAGCCCTGACATGGGAACTACCTTCGATTTGCTCTATACTTTTCCTGATCGTGTAATGTATTTTCAAATCAGTTACAGCAACCCGGATGTATTCTATGCTGATATACAAAACTATGGTTTGTACAAAAGCAATGACGGCGGTAACACCTGGATTTCAAAACCATCCCTGACTTCATTTCCTAATGGTTCAGGTTATTGGGATGGCAAACTGTTTATTGCCATTTCACCATATGATGAAAACAGGATCTATGCCTGTCTTCAGAACGGTGCATGGTCGGCTGATATCGGGAAGATATTCCGCTCGGACGATGGCGGTGATACCTGGGAAGACTGGACAGGTAGCATTTCGGAATATTTAAAATGTATTGTTGTCCAGCCAACCTCATCGGGACATGACCTGGTTTACCTGTTCACCAATGCTTCTGACGGTCACACTGCAAAGGTTTATTACAGGAAAGAAGGAATGCCTGACTGGACTGAGTTTGAAAATTCTTACCCGGCAGGTATGAATGTCAATCTGGCGCTGCCATTTTTCAGGGATGGCAAATTACGTGTTGCCGGCACATGCGGAGTGTGGGAGTCGACAATGGCCGAACCGGATTATCTACCCATCGTCAATCCCTGGATTGAAAAAGCTCATTATAATTGTATGCTCGACACTTTGTACTTCGACGATCATTCCATATTAAACCATGCCGGGGCTTCATGGCATTGGGAAATTACACCTGCACCCGCATATTTTGAAAACCCTGATATACGCAATCCCAGAGTAGTACTGGGAACACCGGGGACATACGATGTCAGCCTTACTGTAACACAAAACGGGCAGAATTATACAAAACAAATTCCCGGTATGGTAACCGCAACTACCTGCCCTTCCATTAACGACTGTAACAATCCCGCCGGGCTTGATAAATCTCTATGGTCATTAGTTTATGCTGACAGCCAGGAACAAAATTACCCCGGACTTGCCACCATGAGCTTTGATGATGATCCCGGAACTATCTGGCATACAAGATGGAGCACGGGCGACGATCCTTATCCTCATGAGATCCGGATTGATCTTGGTGATACTTTCAGATTGTACAGGTTTACTTACCTTACCCGACAGGACGGAGAAAACGGCCGGATAAAAGACTATAAGCTTTATATCAGCAGTGATACCACCAACTGGGGAACACCGGTGAATACCGGCCAGTTCGTAAACACTTCAGCGCCTCAGACCATTGAATTAAATCCTTCTGTGGTTGGGAAGTACTTCCGGTTAGTAGCTCTTTCTGAGGTAAACGGGAACCCATGGGCTTCGGCTGCTGAATTCTATTTGGTGGGTTGCACAAACCTCAACAATGTGGAGGAATTAAATAAACCGGGAGAAATTATTAAGGCATTTCCTGTTCCCGGCAGCGGAATTTTCAATGTATCGCTGCCGGCTTTACCTGAATTTACCTACATTTTATTATCATCGGGCGGACAATTGATAAATAAAGGGCAAATAAAAAATTCTACAGGTTATTATTCATTTAACTTATGCAATGAAAGTTCTGGCGTCTATTTCATTTATCTCACCGATCAAAAGGGTATAATTTACAAGATAAAAGTAATTAAGGAATAAAATGAAGAGAGTGACAAGCAGGAAACAATCGAACATTCGAACATTTGAACATAAAATTTGAAAATTTGAAAATGAATTATTAGATATAAATGCCTAATGTCTAGTGCCTATTGCCTGATGATCCTTGTCTGTTTGATCTTACCGGGATCTGCTTTAAATGGACCTTCTCCGAGACGGAACAAATGAATCTCCGGTTTTAAAGTATCCGGATATTCATGCCATGCTGCCCTGAAATCTGAATTCAGGCTGATCAATTTTTCAATGATGGATGTTGCAAACTGCTTTTTCAATTCTTCACCGGGTGTTTCTGTTATTTCAAAGTAAAAGGCCGGACGAACCGTTGCATTTTCTCCTTCTGAAACTGATTGACAGACAGAACGATCTTGTTATTTTTGCCAGGTTTAAATCAGCATAAAGACACTGTTCAATATCCTCAGGATAAATATTAGCGCCCATGATGCTTATTGTAAAATCACGCCTACCATAAACCCAGATGAAAGGAAAGGTGAGATTCCTGTTTTCCTCGTCTTTTGTCAGATCATCCATATCAATTCCAAGCCCCTTAAGCTTTCCGGCCATCTGGTCATAACGACAGGTACCGCCCTCATCATGAATATTATACCTGATTCTTGGCGATATTAGTGTTTTACGGGTAATGGTAAATATCAGTTCTCTGTTGTCGTTAACTTCCACAAAATGCATTACCGGATTGTACTGAAAAATCATCGGGAGGCGGGAATCTTCCCCAAACAGAGCTTTTCTGACTTCGGGATTTTCCCTTGACAGTCTTCTTATTGCAACTGATAAAGGCGTTTCCCCTCCTATCCCTATTTCCAGATCAGTGGCGCCATAGCCGCTGTATACCTTTTTGAAACCTGGAAGCAGATAGTCTCTCAGGCCTTCCGACATTCCTTCGCCGCCAACCAAAGCTGAAACTTGATAATTATTCCATGGAAAATCCTGTTCTCTTGCACTATCATACAATTGTTTTATAAACGGAGGATATCCTGTTATAATATAATCATATTTATTACCGAAAAATTCCAGCGTATGTAAAATCTTGCCAATATCAGGTCCGGTATTTTTTACTATTCCGTTTCGCTGCAATGCGATTCCCATATTTAGTCCTGTAGCCCAGGCGCCCATTGAAAAAGCATTTATTGTGATCCATGGTTTATTACCAAAACAAAACGTAGAAAAATAACTGATGAATGCGTGTGATTCGCGGCGTTCTGACAGGCTTCTGACCCAGTTATACGGGGTTCCCGTACTGCCTGAAGATTCGTCTATCATGGTATCATTCAGTGGAATTTTCCCGTGAATACATCTTTGTTCAGTCGGATATTTGTTTATATAGGAATCTTTATCAGTAAAAGGAATGTCGCTCCATTTCTTTATTCTTGTATTTTTAATAAAATCTGCATAAGCAGGTACATGGCGCACTGCATAATAATATGCCCTTCTGGCCCTGATACGGCTTGTCCAGTCTAAATATTTTGGTGGTAATAAACGGAATCCACAGATAAATGTACTGTATCTTTTTGCTATCAGAAAAAGCAGCACATCCCGGAAGATCAAAAATAAAAACCTGAACCTGTCGGCCAAAACAGGTCTTATTTTATTGAATTCAGATTGCATTAGTTTAATAATATTGAGTTCCGGAAATATAACTAATATAGTTAATCAGGTAACAATTATATTATAAAAATTGTTTATCTCATTAAGGGTGAAAATGATTTTTTTGCCTGTTAATCATAATAACTGCAATAGTCAGAAGGTAGATATAAGTATTCAGCATAAACAACCTCTGCCATAAGCCCGCATAGATTGATATTATATTATTTTCATCAGGTGAGTACCTGAACAAAAACAGAAATATAGTTATAATTCCACAAATAAAAACAATCTGTGACAACCGGTAGAATAAAGGGTTCTCATTTTTAGAAATTACTTTTTTCATAATAATTGGGAGTAATAGAATGGATATTACCCCTATAGAACCAAGGATTGAATGAAAAACGCCGGAAATGATCACACTGTTTATAACATGTTCTGCTTTAAATACACCAGATCCGATTCCTTCACCCAAACCATAAAGCATGATCAACCATGAAGCAAAAACGGTATATCCTCCTTTCTCTGAAAATGCTTTTCTGAATCCTGTCCCGAAAAAAATTAACAGAAGCCCCATGATTACCCACCATGCCGATAATTCACCGGATACAGGACTGGCTGATGCACCAAGGGAACTCATGGTATCTTTCAGGTTACTATAGCCGGGATAAAATGCAGTAAAAACAAACATAGTCAGAAATTCTCCGGCAGAAGCAATGATGCATGCCAGAGCGGAAATAATGATATAATTTTTTGGTTTCTTCATAAATTAAGCTGATCTGATTTGAAGATTTGAAGATTTGAGGATTTGAAGATTTGAGGATTTGAGGATTTGAGGATTTGAGGATTTGAGGATTTGAGGATTTGAGGATTTGAGGATTTGAGGATTTGAGGATTTGAGGATTTGAAGATTTGAGGATTTGAGGATTTGAGGATTTGAGGATTTGAAGATTTGAGGATTTGAAGATTAAAGGTTTATAATAAATAGCGATTGAAATTTTGGTTATAGAATAAATAATATCGCAGACATTTAAATTTAATATTTAGTACAAATTTATCTTATCAGATTTTTGGTTTTTCATTTTCAAATCTTCAAATCTTCAAATTTTCAAATTGGTTTTTCATTTTCAAATCACGGTTTAATGACATTTGCCAACACTGCCGGCACTTTCAGCAAGTCATAATCATGCTGGTAAATCAAATACCTGTTATACCATACCGGGTCGAATTTCTCCTTGTATTCGCGCATTCCCTTTGTATTAGAAAATGATTTAATTCTTTCATAAGCAAATTTCATTGATCTTTCCGGAAAAGTCTGAGGATCATCCAGTCCGCTCAGAGGTGCAAATCCCAGATTAACATAAGTGATTTTCCGGGATTTCAAATAATTAAAAAGTTCGATTAAAATAAAATCTGCCATACCATTGGGAGCATCTTTTGTTTTCCTGATCAGGTCATAAGTGGCTTCGTTTTTGGCATAATCAGGTATGATATTCAGGAAAGCAACAATTTTCCCTTCCGGATCTTCAACAGTTATAATAGTTTGCTTTATTAATTCTTCCCAAATAAACATTCCCTGAGAGAAAATAATCTCTTTTCTGCCGGTAT
>JAPLDU010000035.1:18655-22079 GCA_026391255.1 Bacteroidia bacterium
AGTACGTCAACCTTAACCGGTGGATAGTGAATTGTAGATTTATAGCCCCTGTCTTTTACTTTATTTATGGCATTACGCATGGATTTTTTGCTGCCGCCTTCGAGAGAAAATGTTGTAATATTAACTATGCCCTCCTGTCCCAGAAACAGGTCTTTTTTCTTAAGTTCGCGAAAAATGGAAAGAGATTCTTCAGGAACCCGGTAAAAAATGTTTTTCAGGCCGTTTTCATAACAATACTGATCAAACTCGCTGATACATTTTTTCATTTCTTCCTTGTTTTCGGCGACCGGAATTTCCAATGCAACAGCAAAACTTCCTGAGATACGGTAAGCAATAAATGCTTTCCTGCTTTCAGAAAAGAAAATCAATTTATCACTGTAAGTCTTAAAATAATCTAAAGGGGAATTTCCATACAATTTTAAGAGTTCATTGGTCAATGCCCGTTCTTCATCAGAGACTTTATTCTGGTGTTTATATGAGCGGACCAGGGTATAAATCAAAAATGAAAAAGAGATGAATCCGCTAATGTTTATTGAATAAAGAAAATCTTTCGCAAAATTACTTGCCGGTATTAATTCATCGCTGCCAATCAGAAAATAATTCTGAATAGTGTACCAGAATGATTGTTTCAGGTTGAAATCAATATTGAAATGTTTTTTATCCAAAAAATAAAAACCAATAATTCCATAAATGATTGTGGCTGCAGTTAAAAGCAAAGAAGTCTGAAGTCCGACATTCCTCAGTTTCGGATTGGACCTGATATAATACTCTTTATGGGTAATAATTAAAGCTACAAGAACGAACAGAGCAATAATAGCTTCTTCATAGTCAATAGCCTTTGTAATATGGCCGATCAGAGATAATATACTTAAAGCAAGAGCAAACCACCACGCTGATCTGAGACCTTTGAGCATGAAAGCGGCGGTTACCAGAAGAAAAAGTCCTGCCAACATGACAAGATAATTGGAAGCATGAATTACCTGTATCGGTAAAAAATCATATAAACTGGTTAATCTTTCCGAAATGGCCGGAGTGAGAACTGAAATTATATTAATTATTCCCAGTACCATCAGAAACAGAGAAGGGAGTACCCTCATGAGCAGTTTGTTTAATTTCAGAAGAAACGCCACAACACCCGTAAACAAAGGCATCCAGAATTCAAAAAAACGGAATAATAAAGTAATGGAAATTGCTTCCACATTTCCAAATCCAAATTGAATGAGAAGGTAAGTCATAGAAACTTCAACGGCTCCCAGTCCCCGCAAAAAAGGCGAAACAATAATGAAAATGACTGCAATGATATAACCCATTACTGCAGCATAAATTGATGGATTAAAATTAAGCGCCACCATTGCAACATATAACTGTGCGATACCGATCATCTCAATTATTAAAGAAACCAGGACAGTATAGAAAAAATATTTTCTGTCAATTTTACTGTTCTGTAAATCATTCAAAAAAACCTCTGCTGCAGGAATTAATTTTACCAGTATTTTGTAAACAACCCCTTTTTGCATCAGAGAACGATAAATAAGCAGCAGAACAATGATAATAAGTATCACGGCACCCAGGGCCGCATACCATTGACCGGACGAAATTGTTCCCTCCACAATAGCATATAAGAATGCAGGAAGTGCAACAATCACTACTGAGAAAATACTTGTAAATCCATAAATTGAAGATGCAAAATGAATTTGTGTCTTATGGATACCTTTATTTTCTATCGCACCGGTAAAAAATGCAAGGGAAGAAATTCCCCCTGCCGGTAAAAAAATACTGATGAAATTTCTTTTTATAAAAAGTATTGTCGAATCAATTAATGAAACCTTATTGCGTGCAGATGCAAATGAAAAAACATACATCTGTCCCTGAAGTAAAATATAAATTGAAGATAAGAAAATTCCTGCCAGTACCCATATCCATCTTGCACCAACCAGTACATTTGTTACATTAGTCAATTCATGCCTTTTCTGCTTGATGAACCAAATTCCAATTGCTATAAAGAAAATAGTTAAAATAAACTGGGCTATAATCTTCTTGTTTTCACGTATAAATGGATTAGCACGTTCTTTATAATGATCTGATAAAGAACCAACAGAGATATCTTTCTTCATACGGAATATAAAAATATTTATCTATTTGTAATTATTCAGGTTGTAAACACTATTATTAAAGTCGTAAGTTGTAAGTCGTAAGTCATAAGTTATAAGTTGTAAATCATAAGTTGTAAGTTGTAAGTCTTAATTCATAACTCATCATTCATAATTCAAAACTCATAACTCATAAATATTGCGTTATTCCTACAAAGATAATGATATTGCTTCAATCCTGAAATGAAAATTTTGCAGAGCTTTGAGGAGTCGCTTTGGGACAATTCTTGACCTAGCCTTGTCTTAGTCCTAGTCAAATTTATATGTAAGACAGGGATTAGGACAAGGATTAAAACTAAGACTAAGACTAAGACTAAGATTAAGATTAAGATTAAGACTAAGACTGAGATTAGGTTTGTTCACTTCTTAATTTTCACATAAATATGTTTGATATGTGTATTTTCGACTTCTCTTTCATCAATATCAAAATGCTCATGTAGTGATTTTATAAGTGGAGTCAATTTGGGAAATCCATAATTCCTGGGGTCAAAATCAGGTTTCTTTTTTATAATCAAGGCTCCGACTTCAGCGAGGAATGCCCAGCCATTATCTTCGGCCAGGTCTTCAACTGAAGATTTTAACAACCTGATAAATTTCTTGTCAATCGAATCAATTTTTGAGGTTTCAACAGGAAGCGGCATGGTTACTGCTGCCGACATGGAAATTTCGGGGGTACCGATAATTTCAATGTAAATAAACTTATCGCAGGCAACGATGAAAGGATTGGGTGTTTTCTTCTCCCCTATCCCGATGACCAGCATTCCTGATTCCCGTAATCGGATAGCCAACCGGGTAAAATCACTGTCGCTGGAAACAAGGCAGAATCCATCCACTTTCTGGCTATGTAAAATATCCATGGCATCAATAATCATGGCAGAATCAGTGGCATTTTTACCTGATGTATAACTATATTGCTGAACAGGTGTAATTGCATGCTCAAGTAAAGCAGGCTTCCATCCTGATACTGTTGGTTTTGTCCAATCACCATATATCCTTTTTATGGTCGGAACCCCCAGTTTGGCAATCTCGTCAAGCATTCCTTTGATATTTGAATATGGAATATTATCTGCATCAATCAGGACTGCAAGATTCAGGTCATTTTTTTCTCTCATTTTAAATTACGAGTTATGATCCACCTGAGGCGGAACGAATTACGAATTACGAGTTACGAATTATTTGTGTTGCCTAATATCTTTTGCCTTTTGCCTACTGCCTATTGCCTACTGCCTACTGCCTATTGCCTATTGCCTATTGCCTATTGCCTATTGCCTACT
>JAPLDU010000122.1 GCA_026391255.1 Bacteroidia bacterium
GGATACCAAATTATATCCAAAGGGTATTGTTGTTACAGATGAGGAGTTAAAAAGCTTTAGAATTGAAAGAGATGATTTTCATGGCGAATGGAACTATAAAATTAGACCTAAATGATTAGGTTATTTCGTAACATTGACTTAAGCAATTGGTGAATGATTACAAACTTCATGATAAAATCAGGTTCATGGGTTCAGTGAAAGACAGGGAAGTCATGAAATCACTTTATGCCTGTGCTGATTTGCTGGTATTTCCTTCATTATATGATAATCAGCCTTTGGTTGTGAAAGAAGCAGCAGCCTTTTCAGTTCCTTCTGTACTGATTGATGGTTCTTCTGCAGCCGAAGGTATTATTCATGGGTACAATGGTTTTCTTACTTCAGATAATCCTGAATCTCTTGCAGATACATTATCCGGACTTTTGGATAAGCCTAACCTGGTCAGATATGTAGGCAGTAAAGCTCAGGAAACATTATATGTTCATTGGGAAGAAATTGCAGATGAATTGTATTCCATCTACTTTGATCTGATCAATACAAACGAGAAAATATTAACATCAGTTTATTCATACAGTTAAGCGAAAGTGATCAATAATCATTATAAAACAATTGTAATTTCTGATCTTCACCTGGGCACAGTAAGCTCCAAAACATCGGAAGTGATTCAGTTCCTGAAGAAAAATAAATGCAATACCCTGATAATGAACGGAGATATTATTGATGGTTGGCAGCTCAGGAAATCCGGCAAATGGGAAAAAAAACATACGAGGTTTTTTAAGATACTGATGAAGATTGCCATCGAAGACAAAACACAGATTTACTACCTGCGGGGCAACCACGATGATTTTATTGACCAGGTTGCACCACTTCAGATCATGAACTTTCACATCAGGAAATACCTGATCTATCATTCATCAGGTAAAAAGTATTATATTGTACATGGTGACATATTCGACCATATTACTTCAAATGCAGTCTGGCTTTCAAAGCTGGGTGATATAGGATATAATCTTTTACTCTGGATCAATAAAAAATATAATGAAAGGAGAAAACGGAATAATTTATCTTATCATTCTATATCACAAGTCATTAAAGAAAGAGTCAAGTTTGCGCTGAATTTCATTTTCAAATTTGAGATGAATGCGGTAAAACTCGCAAAACTGAACCATTGCGACGGTATCATCTGTGGTCATATCCACAAGCCGGCCATCAGGGAAATAGATGGAATCATGTATATGAATTCAGGCGACTGGGTGGAATCAATGTCGGCTCTTACTGAAGATCATGACGGAAACTGGACTGTTCAGTATTTCAATCCTTTCGAAAGTGAGAATAATTACCCGGAAACAGCCGGTTCAGAAATTTTTCCTGCATATTTTGAATTGATGAAATTCCATCCCAGTCTTAATCTGCTGAAAGCAGAAGTGAATGGTGAATAGTGAATGGTGAATTGTAAGTCAAAAGTTATAAGTCAAAAGTTAAATGTTAAAAGTCAAAAACCAATCACTAATCACCAATCACTACTCACCATTCACCATTCACCATTCACTCCGCCTCTGGCGGATCACCATTCACCAATTTGCGGTAAAGACTTCTGATAAGGCCATCAGCCAGGCCTATCTTTGGAATGTAGATTTCATCAATGTTTGCCCATTTCATAACGCTTCTGTAAATTTGTAGAGCAGGTAAAATCACATCTGCACGGTCTTCACGCAGGTTGTATTTTATCATTCTTTCTTCAATGCTCATACCTTCAAGTTCAACAAAATAATCTTTTAAGATTCCGGCCGTAACCGGGTTACCTTGTTTGACCCTTGACAAACTGGAAATTTTGTTGATGTTACCACCTGAGCCAATTGCCATCAGGTTCCTGAAGCCCTGAGTTTTTCCTTTAACAAACTGTTTAAAAAGCTGCCATTCGTTTTCATCTACTTTATTCTTCAGCATTCTGACCGTGCCGATGTCAAACGATTCTTCAAATACCACACGGTTATTATCAAATAATATCAGTTCGGTACTTCCCCCGCCAACGTCGATGTAGAGATAAGAATGTTCTTTGTCGAGATTTGTCTCGATATGATTTTCAAAAATGTCAGCGGCTTCTTCCTTGCCGCTTATTACTTTAATTTGAATTCCTGTCTGATTATTCACCCTGGCAATAACCTCCTGTGCATTATGAGCTTCTCTCATTGCCGAGGTGGCGCATGCTACGAAGTGCTGCACTCCATGCACCTGCATCAGGTATTTATAGGCAAGAAGCGTACTTACAATATCCTGTTCTTTCTTTTCCGAAATATAACCGTTTTCAAATACATCAAAGCCCAGACGCAGCGGTACTCTGACCAGGTTCAGTTTGATAAATTCAGGAACACCTTTATTATTTTCCAATACATAGCAAATAAGTAACCGCGCTGCATTACTTCCGATATCTATTGCTGCCAAACGTAATTTTTTTGAATCTTTAAACATTGTTGATTAATTGCAGATAGTTCATAAAGTTTGTAAAGTTTATAAAGTTTGTAAAGTTCATA
>JAPLDU010000144.1 GCA_026391255.1 Bacteroidia bacterium
ATGGGAAATACAGGCACTTTTTCACGAATGAATTTTGACCGATCGAAACTTTCGGGGATCACCTTCTTTACCCAAGATTCAAATTTAAATAAATGGAAAATATTATTCTAATGTTCATTTCCTCTGGTCAAATGCACATTTCTTCAGGTCAAACATCACATTTACTTTCCGATACAAAACCTCCCAAAAATATTATTCAGTATTTCATCAGAAGTAATAGCCATCCCTGTTATCTCCCCAATCAGATTCAGGATATTATGAATATCTGTGGTCAGGAGATCTTTGGACAGATTGGTCTGAATACCCTTTTCAATATCTGAAATAGAGGAAAGGATATTGTTGAGGATGTTGTAATGGCGGGCATTGGATACTATCGTCTGGTCACCAGTGTATTTGTCGAGATCGAGTAAAGAAATGATCCTGTTCTTCAGGTCGTCTATATGGTAACCGTATTTTGAAGAAATGAAAATGATGTTTTCAAACGCGGAGGAGAAACTGTCCATCAGCTTTTCCTTTTCAGGGCTGTTGACTTTGTCAATTTTATTGATGGCAATCAGGCAGGGTTTGGTGATGTTTTGAATATTAAGTTCATCTTTTAACTCAAAAGAAGTAGTTTCTGTGATGTCGGTTAAATAAATAACCAGATCAGCCATGCGTATCTTTTCAAGAGTCTTTGCTATGCCTTTGCTTTCAATTTCATCAGTCGAATGTGTGAGTCCTGCAGTATCGGCAAAACGGAAACTGATTCCATTGATGATGATATTGTCTTCAATGAAATCACGTGTGGTACCGGGTATCTTAGACGTGATTGCCCTGTCTTCGTTCAGCAGAGTATTTAGTAAAGTTGATTTTCCTGCATTTGGTTTACCTGCAATAACTACAGATACTCCTTTTTTAATCACATTACCTAGACTGAATGAATCCGACAGGTTTTTAACTTCTGATTTTATTTCATTTAAAACCTGCAAGAGTTGGCTGTTACTTGCAAATTCCACATCTTCTTCGCCGAAATCTATTTCCAACTCAAAAAGGGAAACAAGCTCGATTAGCTTTTCCCTGAGTTCTTTCATTTTTGCCGTGAATCCCCCACGGAAATAATTAAAGGCAATATGGTGTGCTGTTTTGTTTTCGGAATCAATAATATCTGCCACTGCTTCTGCCTGTGAAAGATCCATTTTGCCATTGATAAAAGCTCTGAAGGTAAATTCACCCGGCTCTGCCAGCCTGGCGCCTTTGGATACAAGAATGTTAAGAACAGAATTCAGTATATATGTAGATCCATGGCAGGATATTTCTATAGAATTTTCCCCGGTATAAGAAGAAGGTTTTCTGAAAATGCTGATGAGTACTTCGTCAATCATATCACCATCATCGTTTATGATATGTCCCAGGTGGATAGTATGAGTTTTAGCTTTGTCTATGTCGGCGCCCCTGAAGACAGATTTCACAATACTTATCGCGTCAGGACCGGATATACGCACGATCCCGATAGCGCTCTTTCCCGGGGGAGTAGCAATAGCAGCAATGGTGTCGTTGTTTAAGTAACTGAACATGATGCAAATTTAAAGATAAGTAGGTTATGATAAAACAGTACGTTGTTCGAAAATCCAAGTCCGAAATCCCAAAACCCAAATTCCAAGAGAGCCTACCCTCTGACCTTGGTTTTTGGAATTTGGAACTTGGGATTTGGGATTTTTTTGAATACGGATATCTCCCCATCGGCATATAATTTCAGAATTGGAAATAAATTTGCAGATAATATGGATTCATTAAATCAAGGCAGAATGGCGCTTCCGAATAAAATATTTTTTCTTTTGTTATTTTCTGTTGCTACCCTGACAGTCTATTCACAGGATCAGACTCAAACTAACGAACAGCTTGCTATTCAATATTACCGCAACAATGAATTTGATAAAGCTGTTGTTTTGTTCCAGGAACTGTTTGAAAAAAACACACGATCGGTCTATTATTATTC
>JAPLDU010000086.1:0-16189 GCA_026391255.1 Bacteroidia bacterium
AATGTATCAAAAATGCCGGTGTTTTTTCCCGGTTCCCGTGAAAGAATGTACCTGAGAGGCTGTAAATTCCGTGCAGATGGAGTAAGCCTTGCTGCCCCAACCAAATCCCGTAAAATGTCTTCACTGATCATGTGATTCTCATCAAATCTCCTGAAGCTGCGGCTTATTTCAACTAATTCCCTGATCATGGAAATAAGATAATATATTGAATTTTAATTGCAAAAAATAATGTAACCATTGTTATTCATATTTATTGCCGGAAACCAAAGTATAATATTATTGACTGCTTATCCCCTTTAAAGAAGTTAATGATTATTAATTAAATTTGACATCTGTATTTACCACATAGTCTCCGCCTACAGCAAGTAGCAGGAACTTCAAAAATGATAACTTCTTTGCGTCATTGCGACATTGCGAGAGTTTAATTTCACGCCATGACGCCATGACGCAAAGATATTTTTAATTAGCTTATACATAATATATTGCAATTAGTTATGTAGTAGTCACATAGTTACACATAGTTTTCTATGATTACTATGTGGCTATGTGGTAAAAATATCAGGTGAATGTATTGTCAGAATACGTCGATGATCAGGTTTGTTTTACCCCTGAACTCAAAGTTATCTCCTTTTTTCAAGCCTTTGACAGCATGGAAAATAGGAACATTGGGTGAAATGGCAAAGTAGACTTCATTTTCCGTTTCAATCTTGCCAACGCCAATGGAAATAAACAGTTTCTGGTCGTTGGTAATGACTACTGCTCCGAAATCAACCCTGTTCATTTCCTTAATGGTACTGATAGTTTCAAGGGCGACAAATTCGCTGGCAGCTTTCAGGTATTGCTTTCCGAGCATCTCTTTTTTCCGGAGCAGCTGCATACGGTATGAATCGTAACGATCCTTTGGAGGACCATACTCATTGGCGCTCTGCTGAGCTTCTTCAATAGCATTTTGCAAAATATCCATACGGGTTTTCTGCAGGTCGGCAGCTTTTGCCTTTAGTTTACTTTTTAATGCAAGCTTATCCATGTGAGGGGATTTACAAATAAAATACTGTTACTATTGTTAATGTAACTACTCAGGCCTTTAGGCTGTAGGCTTTTAGACTGTAAGAATTTTATTTTAAGTATCAAGTATCAGGTATCAGTCCGCCATGGCGGATCAAGTAACTGTAAAAAAAGTAATTATAGTGAGTTAAATAATTGATTTTCTAAATGACTAACAGTTTACGTTCTAAAAGCTTACAGTCTAAAAGCCTGACAGTCTATAACCTAAACAACCTGAATAGTTACATAAAAATAAATAACAGGCTATTTCATACAAAAGTAAAAAATAAAAGATTTATGAATGGCCATTGTCAGATGATTGAAAAATTAAATAAAAGAAAGTATTTTTGAACTGACTTTTGCAACTTTCGGAAATCAGGAATTAAGGGTTAGTCCGTAAATTTATAATTGTTAGCTGGTAACTAATTTATTTGAGTCTGTCCATAATATTCAGTATTTTGATTAACGAATATCGATTAACGATTTTAGATTTTTGATGTTATTATTAAGTCAGATGATTACACTTCCTTCACTAATCAGAAATCGTCGATCCTTGTTCTTAAATCAAAAAAGAATGACTTTAAAGACAAGCTTTATTTAATATGAAAAGATCCATCTGCTTTATATTATTATTTTTCATTCATTATTTTTCACTCATCACTGCGCTTTCCCAGTCGGTTCCTCCCACAATTACCCTCAACACCGAAATGCATACCTCCGCAATCTATGATATAGCAGTGGATGCACAAGGGAAGTACATTCTCACCTGCAGTACTGATAAAACGGCAAAATTGTGGAACGCAGCTAACGGCTCTTTCATCCGTACCTTTCGCATACCCATATACACAGGTGTTAATGGTTCGCTTTTAGCGTGTGCGCTTTCGCCCGATGGCAATAAAGTAGTTGTAGGCGGGTGGACCGATGACTATTTCCAATCAGTTTATATTTTTGATACCCAAACGGGTATTATTAGCCAGGTGCTTGTTGTTCCGAATATAATAAACGATCTGGAATTTTCGCCTGATGGTAAGTACCTGGCAATGGCTCTAAGAGTGGATATGCATGATAATAGCGGAGTGTATATATATGAAAATTCTGACCAGGGAGGGTTCAGGTTATTCAAACAACTCTCCGGATATGAGGAGACATGTTACGGTATTTCTTTCGACCGGGAATGTCGAATGGCCACTGTTAGCTGGGATGGGAAAATACGATTGTATGATGCTGGTTTTTCACTGATCACTGAGAGATCTGTACAGGAAGGAAGGCATCTGTACTCTGTTGCTTTCTCACCCGATGGTTCAAAATTAGCAGTAGGATGTTATCTTACACAGGAAATTGAAGTCCTCGATGGCAAAAACCTTCTCACTCTGTTTAAACCAGATGTTACAGGATCTAAGTCGGAATTTTCTTTTGTTTCCTTTTCTTCCGATGGCAAATATTTGTATGCCAACGGCGTATATTGTAAAAATACATCGGAACAATGTACTTATCAGGTCCGAAGATGGGACAATACAGACGAAGGGAATTTTATTGATATTCCTGTTGGTGAACAGTACATACGTAAAATAACACCTCTTAAAGGAGGGGACATGGTTTTTTGCGGGGGAAAGCCGGAATTTGGCAGGATTTCTTCCAAGGGTATTTTAGGATATGAAAAAACCGGAGAAATTCAAAATTTTCATATTTCTGACTCTTTCACCATCAACAACAACGGGACAGTTGTGGGTGTTACTCCTGCTGATAAACCCGGCTTTATTTTTTCTGTCGGTGAAAAAAAACTGATGATCAATGAATCAGAAAAAAAGGGCTATTCCAATGAATTACATCCATATTGTGACAGCACTGCTAACATCCGGATAAGTAACTGGTTTGAAAGTGAATCCCCCAAACTTAACGGTAATAAGGTTTTATCCATGCCAACAGGGGGTGACAGGATTAACTGTATGGATGTTGCCGATAATGAACAAAACATTGTATTTGGAACATCGCTTCGTTTAATTTGTACAAATAATAAAGGTGAGTTTTTATGGTGGAAATATGATTTAGGCGGAGCACATTTTGGTGTAAATATTTCCGGTAATGGTAAAACCGTTGCAACTATGGTACAAAATGGAACAATCAATTGGTACCGTGTGAGCGACGGCCAGATTCTGCTTACTTTATTTATCCATTCTGACAATAAACGCTGGATCATGTATACTCCATCAGGTTATTACGACTGCTCCCCGGGGGCCGAAAATTTAATAGGCTGGAACGTGAATAACCTGGGACCTGTAAAGGGAGTATTTATTAGTCAGTTAGATAAAGATATGCCGGCCGAAAAAGCAGGTATTCAATTAGGTGACTCTCTCCTTTTCATTGATAATATTAAAATCACTTCATCTAACCAGGCATCAGATATCTGGGTAGAAAAAAACAAACTGGATTCATTTAAAATGACAATCAAAAGAGCCAATAGAATATTTGATATTTATGTAAAACCGGCATGGAGTGATTTCTATAAAAAGAGGAGAATAGGGATATATGTTAATGATTCATATCATTGGGTTAAAGAATCGAGTTACTATCCTGCTGACCGCTTCTTTGAAACCTATTACCGCCCCGACCTGATACAGGAGATCTTCAAAAACTACGAAACCGACCAGGAAATTCTGAAACGATGGGGAGACCAGGCTAACTCAGTGAGCAGTATGAAGAAACCTCCCCTGGTAAAGATAATTTTCTCTTCTCAGGGAAGAAATAGTGTGGAAAATATCACAGTCAATGTTGAAGTAACCGACCAGGGCGGAGGCATCGATGAGATACTTCTTTTCCAGAACGGTAAGCTGGTGGAAACAACCCAGCGAGGCTTCAAACCTCTTGAAGAGAACGGGGTGAAGAAAACAAGAACATACCAGCTTACCTTGAGCAATGGAGAGAATAAGATAAAGGCCAGCGCATTCAGTACCCAACGAATAGAAAGCAATCCGGATGAAATTACGCTGAATTATGCGGGGGCAGAAAAATCTACTATTATGTATTTGTTTGTGCTTGGCATCAACAATTACAAGAATTCCCGATACAATCTGAACTATGCAAGGGCCGATGCCCAGAGCATCCTACAAACCATGCTGGACGGGAGCAAATCAATATTTAAGGATGTGAAGGTGTATGAGTTGTACGACGACCAGGCCACCCGGGCAAACATCGAGACAAAGATTAATGAAATAGCCAGTCTGGCTGGCCAGAACGACCTGTTCGTGTTCTTTTATGCCGGCCATGGTGCGATGAGTGAGCCGGAAGTGAACCAGCAACCCTTGTTTTACCTTATCCCATCAGACGTTACAAAATTGTACGGTGATAATGATATCTTAAAGAACCTGGCCATTTCCTCGTATGAGGTACGCGACTGGTGCAGGAACATCAAGGCACAGAAGCAGCTTATTATGATGGATGCCTGCCAGAGCGGGGGAGTGGTGGAAGCTTTTGCCATGCGGGGTGCAGCGGAAGATAAGGCGATACTTCAGCTTGCACGCAGCGCAGGTGTGGCAGTATTTGCCTCCACAGGCACCGACCAGTATGCGGCCGAGTTCACGCAGATCGGCCATGGTGTATTTACATATGCCGTGCTGGACGGACTTTCAGGCAATGCCGACGGTGGCGTCAGGGACAAAAAGATCACAGTAAAAGAACTGGAAGCTTATATCAATGACCTGATCCCGGAACTGACCAAAAAATACCGCGGCCAGGCACAGTACCCAAATAGTTTTTCGACGGGAATGGATTTCCCGATCATTATCGTTAAATGATATTTGGAGAAGGCATCCGCCTTCGGCGAAGGCACTAGGCATTAGCGAACCGTGGCATTTTATAAATTTTAAAAAATCACGGGTATGTACCCCAGGGCAAGCCCTGAACCCAAAGTTCCGCAGCAGAGCTACGGGGTATTTACCCTCCGACTTTGTCGGGATGATTCGACTTAAAATTTTCAGGAACAAAGTGAACTGAAAATTTAGTCTCATGAATAAAATTACTTATTACTCATATTTTTTTACTTCCTATTTCCTAGTGCCTAATGGCTATTTCGTTCGTTTGTTCAATTTTTCGTATCTTAGTCAGATTATTAAATGATTCCTGGCTATGAAAAAAACACTTATTACTTATCACTCATCACTCATCAGGCTTATCTTAATAATCATGTCTCATATCTCATATCTCATCACTTTTTCCCAGTCTGTCACTCCCTTTCTTACTCTCAACACCGACATGCATACAGCAGCAATAAGAAGTATATCAACCGATTCACAGGGTAAATATATCCTCACCTGTAGCGATGATAAAACCGCCAAATTATGGAACGCTTCAGACGGCTCTATTATCCGTACCTACCGGGTACCCATTGGAGAAGGGTATATTGGCTGGCTTTATGCTTGTGCGATCTCTCCTGACGGCAAGACCGCAGCAGTTGGAGGGTTTGATCAAAGGATTTACCTTTTTAATACACAATCAGGTGCTCTCATTCAATTATTATCGGACATGAGCGTTGGAATATGCGACCTCGAATTTTCACCAGATGGTAGATATCTGGCAGCAGCACTGCAATTACAATCGGGGGTTAATATTTATCAGCGCGTCAGCACCGGAGAATTCAACTTAATCAAACATCTTACCGGGTACGGGGATGCCTCTTATAATATTGCTTTTGATCTCAACGGAAGGCTTGCCACTGTTTGTTTTGATGGGAAATTGAGATTATATGATGCCGGGTTTTCTCTCATCAGAGAACGTCAAATGCAGGAAGGGACACAGCCTGTTTCTATTGCTTTTTCATATAATGGTTCTTTGCTGGCCGTTGGTTATGTTGATTCGCCAAATTTAGAAGTCCTTGATGCTATTAGCCTTAACACACTTTACCGACCTGATGTCAGCGGGACTGATAATATTAATAAATTAGAAAGTGTTTCTTTTTCTGCAGATGGTAAATATCTGTATGCCGGAGGGGAATTCGGGTCAGAAGATAAAAATGGGATATTGTTATCAAAAATCCGCCGGTGGGATGATGCAGGCAAGGGCAAATTTGTTGATATTACTGCATGTGCTAATTCTATTCTTGATATCAAACCTCTTCCTGATAATGCAATGATTTTTTGCGGGTACTACCCTGATTTTGGCAGGTTATCCACCAATGGTACGATAGAATTTTATAAAGCCGGTGAAATCAATACTTTTACTTCAAGTGATAAAAGTCATTTCACAATAAGTACAAACGGTTCCGCAGTGGGATTCACCTCTTATGGTAAATCTGCCCTTGTTTTTTCAGTAAACGAGACAAAATTACTGACCAGTGATTCGGAAATACAATTAACCGGTAATAAATTGTATCCCTGTACAGATAGCACAAATGACATCAAAATCAGCGATTGGAATCACAACTTTTCACCAAAAATTAATGGTAAGGCTCTTTCGTTTTTGAGGGAGAAAGAAATGTGCTGGAGTGTTGACATTGAAAGAGATGGTAAGCACATTGTATTTGGCACTGCCTGGAGCCTGTACTGTACCAATGACGCCGGCGATTTAGAGTGGAATGAAGCTGTACCGAGTACGGCAGCAGCCGTAAATATTTCAGGAAATGGCAAAACTGTTGCTGCAGCCCTGAGCAATGGCATGATCAACTGGTATCGCATGAGCGACGGCAAACTGCTGCTGACATTGTTTGCACATCCCGATAACAAACGTTGGATCCTTTTTACTCCATCGGGGTACTACGACTGCTCGCATGGCGCCGAAACCCTGATCGGATGGCATATCAATAATTTAAAGCCATCAAAAGTTGTAATAAGCCAGATTGCTAATAACATGCCCGGAGAAAAAGCAGGATTACTAACCGGCGATACCATCCTTGCCATCGGGAATATTAAAATTGAAACAAAGGAACAGGCAATAGAGGTATTTGCAGAAAAAGCCAAACTGGATTCTTTTAAAGTAACCATAAAAAGAGCAGAAAAAATTTTACATATCAACATTATACCTGTTTGGGATGAATTAGCACAAAAGAGAAGGATCGGAATTAGTTATACTACAGGATTTGATTGGGTAAAAGAATCAAGCTACTACCCTGCCGACCGCTTCTTCGAAACCTATTACCGTCCTGACCTGGTACAAGAGATATTTAAAAACTACGAAACTGATGAGGAAATCCTGAAACGATGGGGAGATAAGGCAAATGCAGTTCAGAACATGAAAAAGCCGCCCCTTGTGAAGATTGTTTCGCCCGCTGTAAATAGCGTAAATAACTCCGCCATTGGCAGAGAAAGTGTAACTGTCACCGTGGAGATCACCGACCAGGGAGGGGGAATAGATGAGATATTGTTATTCCAGAACGGTAAATTAGTGGAAACAACACAAAGAGGTTTTAAACCATTGGAAGAAACAGGTAAAAAAAGAACAAAAACTTACCAGTTAAACCTTAGTAGCGGGGAGAATAAGATCAAAGCCAGTGCCTTTTCAACAGATCGAATCGAAAGCAATCCGGATGAAATCACCCTGAATTATGCCGGGGCAGAAAAAAGCGCCACCATGTACATGTTAGTGCTGGGCATCAACAACTATAAAAATAGCATTTATAACCTGAATTATGCGAGGGCCGATGCCCAGAGTATCAGACAGGCTTTGCTGGGAGGCAGTACTTCAATTTTCAAAGATGTGAAGGTATTAGAGCTGTATGATGAACAGGCCACACGATCAAACATTGAGTCAAAGATTAACGAAATAGCCGGACTGGCCGGCCAGAACGATATGTTCGTATTCTTTTATGCCGGCCATGGAACGATGAGCGAACAGCAAGAAAACCAGCCATCGGTGTTCTATCTGATACCTACCGATGTTACCAAAATGTTTGGCGATAATGAAATATTGAAAAATTTAGCCGTATCAGCCTTTGAAATACGTGAATGGTGTAAAAATATCAAGGCACAAAAGCAACTGATCATGATGGATGCCTGCCAGAGCGGAGGAGTAGTGGAGGCCTTTGCCATGCGCACGGCCGCTGAAGAGAAAGCCATATTGCAACTGGCCAGAAGCGCCGGAGTGGCCGTCATGTCATCTACTGGCACCGACCAATATGCAGCCGAGTTCACGCAGATCGGCCATGGGGTATTCACTTACGCACTCCTCGACGGACTTTCAGGAAATGCCGACGGTGGGACGAAGGACAAAAAGATCACTGTAAAAGAACTGGAGGCTTACATCAATGACCTGATCCCTGAACTTACCAAAAAATACCGCGGCCAGGCACAATACCCAAACAGCTACTCGTCGGGGATGGATTTCCCGGTGATTTTAGTAAAGTGACGAGTCACGGGTCACAAGTGAGGTATCAGTCCGCCTTGGCGGATCAAGTATCAGGACAAGGCAGGATTGTTGTCATGCAAGGCTTGCGTGATCTGGTCAAGAACGTCATGAACGTCATGAACGTCATGAACGTCATGGGCGTCATGGGCGTCATGAATTATTTATTCGATTATTTGTCCGACTCAGGCGGATCATAACTCATCACTCCTTTTATTGCCTTTACTTTTTGTTTGTTCAATTTTTGTATATTAGCAAATCATTTTCCAAAATTTCTTAACACAAATTAGAAGTAATTTTATTAGTCAGATTATTAAATAATCCAGGCAATGAAAAATTCTATAAGATATTTTTCACTCATCACTCATCACTTATCACTCATCACTTTCTTAAAGTCCGTCAAACTTTTCGTATCATTGAAAAAATCACTCATCACTCATCACTCATCACTCATCACTTGTTTTTGTACACTATTCACTATTCACTGTTCACTACTCACTTTTTCCCAGTCCACCCCTCCCACACTGACCCTCAACACCGAAATGCACACGGCAGCAATCAAGGATATTTCTGCTGATTCACAGGGAAAATATATTCTTACATGCGGGGTTGATAAAACGGCAAAACTGTGGAATGCGTCTGATGGCTCACATATCCGGACTTTTCGTGTACCTCTTGATGAAACATCAGGTACACTTTACGGATGTGCACTTTCACCCGATGGTAATACCCTTGCTTTAGGTGGTTCAACCTATACTAATTCTGTGTATATTTTTAATACCCTCACAGGTTTACTCCTCCAGGCCTTGCCAGTACCGCCCTCGTCGGTCTGCGATATAGAGTTTTCACCTGATGGAAAATATATCGCAGTGTCTTTTTCCAATATTGGAGTATACATATATAAAAGATCTGAGAAGAACGGGTTCAGTTTATTTAAACAACTAACCGGTTATGAGGATGTATGTTGGTGTATATCCTTCGACAAGAGCGGAAGGTTGGCTACAGCCTGCTACGACAGAAAAATAAGATTGTATGATGCTGGTTTTTCCCTTATCGCTGAAAGGTCAATGCAGGAAGGAAGGCTATACTCTGTTTCTTTTATCCCCGATGGGTCAAAACTGGCTATAGTATACATGGATTATCATGCAGTTGAAGTCCTTGATGGTAAAAACCTTCAGACTCTTTATAAACCGGATATTACAGGACCTAATGCAGGTTTTTTTTCCGTAACCTTTTCTTCCGATGGAAGATATTTGTATTCCAACTGTGCGAATATTAACAGTTCATTGAAACAATGGAATGGTTATATCAGAAGATGGAATAATGCCGGCAATGGGAATTACTATGATTTTCCTGTCGGGGAGAATAATATTAATAAAATAATGCCAGTTCCGGGAGGAGATATAGTTTATGGCGGACATACACCGGCATTTGGAAGGATTTCTTCCAATGGCGTTATTAAATTTGAAAAAACCGGGGAAATCCTCTCTATGCAATATTTCAATTCTGTTACAATTAACAACAACGGATCTGTTGTGGGTCTTGCTCTTGCTAATAAACCGGGATTTGTTTTTTCTGTTGGCGAAAAAAAATTGATAATCAATGAATCTGAAAGAAAAATTTATTTCGATCAATTAAATCCAAGTAGGGACAGGACTGCTGGTATCAGGATCGGGGGATTTGGCAGTGAATCCCCTGAAATAAATGGCAAAAAGCTTTCAATTCTCTCAAAGGATGTCGTGTTAAATTGCGTAGATATAGCCGATGACCAGCAAAAAATAGTGTTTGGAACGAATGTCAGTTTACACTGTACAAATGCAGCAGGAGAGGTAATCTGGTCAGGTTATGATTTTAGCGGGGCACAATTGTCAGTAAATATTTCCGGTAATGGAAGAACCGTGGCCGTATATGTACAAAATGGATTAATCAAATGGTATCGTATGAGTGATGGTAAATTGCTGCTTACTTTATTTATCGATTCTGACAACAAACGCTGGATCATGTACACCCCATCGGGTTATTACGATTGTTCTCCCGGAGCGGAAAATCTCATTGGCTGGAATGTGAACAACCTGGAGATTTCAGGAGTGTATTTGTATGATATTGAAAAAGATATGCCCGGTGAAAAAGCAGGTATGCAAGTAGGAGATACTATCCTTTATGTTGATAATATTAAAGTCATCTCGTCTTATCAGGCTACTGAAATATTCAGGGAAAAAGATGAACTGGATTCATTTAAAATGACAATAAACAGAGCTGGAAAAATCTTTGAAATTTATGTAAAACCAGTTTGGAGTGAACAATTCAATAGGAGAAGACTCGGGGTTTTTTGTACTGATAAATATACGAATATCAAAGAATCAAGCTATTATCCTGCTGACCGCTTCTTTGAGACCTATTACCGCCCCGACCTGATACAGGAAATATTCAAAAACTACGAAGCAGACGAGGAAATTCTGAAACGTTGGGGTGACCACGCAAACTCAGTGAGCAGTATGAAGAAACCACCCCTGGTAAAGATCATTTCCCCATCTCCGGGTGGTAATAATGCTGGGAATATCACAGTGAATGTTGAAGTGACCGACCAGGGAGGAGGAATTGATGAGATACTGCTTTTCCAGAACGGTAAGCTGGTGGAAACAACCCAGCGGGGCTTCAAACCTCTCGAAGAAAACGGCGTGAAAAAGACCAGGACCTACCAATTGACTTTAAGCAACGGGGAAAACAAGATCAGGGCCAGCGCTTTCAGTACCGAAAGAATTGAAAGCAATCCGGATGAAATTACCCTGAATTATGCCGGGGCAGAGAAAAGCACCACCATGTACCTGTTTGTGCTGGGCATCAACAATTACAAAAATGAACGTTACAATCTGAACTACGCCCGTGCCGATGCCCAGAGCATCCGACAAACCATGCTGGACGGGAGCGAATCAATATTCAAGGATGTGAAGGTGTATGAGTTGTACGACGACCAGGCCACCCGGGCTAATATCGAGGCAAAAATCAATGAAATTGCAGGCCTGGCTGGCCAGAATGACCTGTTCGTATTCTTTTATGCCGGTCATGGAACAATGAGCGAACAGGAGGTCAACCATCAACCGGTGTTCTACCTGATCCCCACTGATGTCACCAAGCTATACGGGGATAATGATATCTTAAAGAACCTGGCCATTTCCTCTTATGAGGTACGAGACTGGTGTAGGAACATCAAAGCACAGAAACAGCTGATCATGATGGATGCCTGCCAGAGCGGCGGAATGATTGAAGCTTTTGCCATGCGGGGTGCAGCGGAAGATAAGGCGATACTTCAGCTTGCACGCAGCGCTGGAGTAGCAGTATTTGCATCCACGGGAACTGACCAGTATGCTGCCGAGTTCACGCAGATAGGCCACGGCGTGTTTACCTATGCCGTGCTGGACGGCCTATCCGGCAATGCAGACGGAGGCAGCAAAGATAAAAAGATCACGGTAAAAGAACTGGAAGCTTACATAAATGACCTGATACCAGAACTCACGAAAAAATACCGTGGTCAGGCACAATACCCGAATAGTTTTTCGACGGGAATGGATTTTCCCATCATAATCGTTAAATGATATTTGGATTATTTTCTTTTGTTCAATTTTTTTTATATTAGCAAATCATTTTCCAAAATTTCTGAACACAAATTAGAAGTAATTTTATTAGTCAGATTATTAAATAATCCAGACAATGAAAAATTCAATAAGATATTTTTCACTCATCACTTTCTTAAAGTCCGTCAAACTTTTCGTATCATTGAAAAAATCACTCATCACTCATCACTTATCACTTATTACTTGTTTTTGTACACTATTCGCTATTCACTGTTCACTACTCACTTATTCACAATCTAACTCACCCACGCTTACCCTCAACACCATTGGGCACACGGCAGAAGTCAAGGATATTTCAGTGGATGCACTGGGGAAGTACATTCTTACCTGCAGCCTGGATAAAACAGCAAAACTGTGGAATGCAGATGACGGCTCCCTCATCCGGACCTATCGATTACCTATTGATGAGAATTCGGGTATGCTATATACATGTGCACTTTCGCCTGATGGTAATACTGTGGCCTTATCTGGATTTACCTATCCAAATTATGTGTATATTTTTAATTCTCAAACAGGTGTTCTTGTCCAGGCTCTGACCGGACTGCCGGGGTTTATATTCAATATTGAATTTTCACCTGATGGTAAGCACCTGGCAGTGGCTTTTGGCGAACAATTTGGTGTGTACATATATGGAATTAATGACCTGAACAGATTCAATTTAATCAAAAAACTCACCGGATATGAGGGAGCATGTTTTAATGTGTCCTTCGACCGGGAAGGACGAATGGCAACCATTTGCCTGGATGGGAAAATACGTTTATATGATGCCGGTTTTTCCCTGATCAATGAGAGGTTGATGCAGGAAGGAACCCTGCTTCAAAATATTGCTTTCTCCCCCGATGGTTCAAAACTGGCTGTGGGTTATAATGATTCACCGGTAATTGAGATTCTCGATAGTAAAAACCTATTCACTATCTATAAACCTGATATTACAGGATCAGTCGGTGGTACATCCACGCATTATGTAACATTCTCTTCCGATGGTAATTATTTATATTCCGATGGTGCATATTCCCGAACCTCAACGGAGCCGTCCACATGTCCGATCCGAAAGTGGGGCAATGCAGGCAAGGGCGAACTTACCCTTATTCCGGTCAGTGATTTTTGGTTAAGTACAATAAAACCTCTTCCGGGAGGGGACATGGTCTTTTGCGGAGCAGAGGGTGTAATGGGCAGGATATCTTCCAATGGCACCATTTTATATCAAAAATCCGGGGAAATCATCCCTGTTAATAAAACCGGTGAAACTATTTTAACCATTAACAACAACGGATCTGTTGTGGGAATTCCTTCTCATAAACCTGAGCTTATTTATTCTGTCAGCGAAAAAAAGCTTACGGTCAATGAATCAGGAAAAAACATCTATTCCAATGAATTACATCCTTATTGTGACAGCACTGCTACCATCCGGATCAGTGACTGGTCGCGCACTGCTTCCCCCATACTAAATGGCAATAGGCTTTCCTTTATTGAGAAGTACGATATTTGTTTATGTGTGGATATTACGGATAACTGTCAAAACATAGTGTTTGGAACGGTAGGTAAATTATATTGTACAAATGCTGCCGGAGAGGTACTCTGGTCAATTTCTGATAATAGCGGATTTCAATGTTCCGTAAATATTTCAGGCAACGGGAAAACCGTGGCTGCATTAGTGACTGATGGATTGATTAATTGGTACCGGATGAGCGATGGCAAATTACTGCTTTCCTTATTTATCCATCCTGACCAAAAACGCTGGGTTATGTATACCCCATCAGGTTATTACGACTGCTCCCCCGGGGCAGAGAATTTAATAGGCTGGAATGTGAATAACCTTGGGCCATCAAGTGTAATTATTAATCAGTTGGAAAAAGATATGCCGGCCGAAAAAGCCGGCTTACAGCCCGGAGACACTGTACTTTATTATGATAATATTAAAATTACTTCTATTGATCAGGCTACTGAAATAGGGAGGGAAAAAGATGAACTGGATTCATTTAAAATAAGCATCAGCAGAGCAAGAAAAAAATTTGATATTTATGTAAAACCCATATGGAGTGAGCAATTCAAAAGGAGAAGAATCGGAATAACTTCTTATATTGAAGAATATCCCCGGGTCAGGGAATCCAGCTATTACCCTGCCGATCGCTTCTTTGAAACCTATTACCGCCCCGACCTGATACAGGAGATCTTCAAAAACTACGAAACCGACCAGGAAATTCTGAAACGATGGGGAGACCAGGCTAACTCAGTGAGCAGTATGAAGAAACCTCCCCTGGTAAAAATAATTTTCCCTTCTCCAGGTAGTAATAGTGTGGAAAATGTCACCGTCAATGTGGAAGTAACCGATCAGGGCGGAGGCATTGATGAGGTACTTCTTTTCCAGAACGGCAAATTGGTGGAAACCACCCAGCGGGGCTTCAAACCTCTCGAAGAAAATGGGGTGAAAAAGACCAGGACCTACCAGCTCAGTTTAAGCAGCGGGGAGAATAAGATCAAAGCCAGCGCCTTTTCCACAGAACGAATTGAGAGTAACCCCGATGAAATCACCCTGAATTATACCGGGGCAGAGAAAAGCGCCACACTGTACCTGTTAGTGCTGGGCATCAATAACTATAAAAATAGCATTTATAACCTGAATTATGCGAGGGCCGATGCCCAGAGTATCAGGGAAAGCCTGCTGGGAGGAAGCAAAACCATCTTTAAAGATGTGAAGGTATATGAGCTATATGACGAACAGGCAACCCGGTCAAACATTGAATCAAAGATTAACGAAATAGCAAGTCTTGCCGGACAGAACGATATGTTCGTGTTCTTTTATGCCGGTCATGGCGCTATGAGCGAACAGGAAGAAAACCAACCGCCGGTGTTCTACCTGATACCTACCGATGTTACCAAAATGTTCGGGGATAATGAAATATTGAAAAACTTAGCCGTATCAGCCTTTGAAATACGAGAATGGTGTAAAAATATTAAGGCACAAAAGCAACTGATCATGATGGATGCCTGCCAGAGCGGAGGAGTGGTGGATGCCTTTGCCATGCGCACGGCCGCTGAAGAGAAAGCCATATTGCAATTGGCCAGAAGCGCCGGAGTGGCCGTCATGTCATCCACGGGCACCGACCAGTATGCGGCCGAGTTCACGCAGATCGGCCATGGTGTATTTACCTATGCCGTGCTGGACGGCCTTTCGGGCAATGCCGACGGAGGTGCCAAAGATAAAAAGATCACCGTGAAAGAACTGGAAGCTTACATCAACGACCTGATACCTGAATTAACAAAGAAATACCGCGGCCAGGCACAATACCCCAATAGTTTTTCGACGGGCATGGATTTCCCCGTGGTGATTGTGAAATGATGAGCATGTTAGTCACGCAAGGCTTGCGTGACCTCGTCACGAACGTCACGAACGTCACGAACGTCATGGGCGTCATGGGCGTCATGAATGTCATGTATAATGTTCGTATGTTCGATTGTTCATCACCTGCTTTTAACCACGACTTTCTGAATACCCCAGTCTGTGGGGGTAATGACTTTGCCTCTTGTAGTGGCTCCTATGTTGAGCAGCTCATTATATATATTTCCTTTGGCAGCGCTGTTAAAACCTCGGGATCTGATTCCCGCCTGGTTCAATACACCGGGGTCGGGAATTGCTTCCACGGTTTCCAGCATAATATAGGTATCCGTACCCAATGGCGGTGTGACTTTAAAAAGTTTTTTCTCTCCCAGGTTCATTTGCACCAGGGGTTTTCCTGCTTCATCTGTTAAGGGCATTTTGTTTTCTACATTTCCGTTCCTTGGAAAGGCTAATTGCATTTTCCCGTTGCAGTCGATTGAAAATACGTACAAATAACGCTTTATACCGTCCCAATCAGAAAGGTTTTCAGTATTTGTCACAAGGATCAATCCTAGTGTGTCATTTTCCCTGACTTCCTGATTGGTCGAAATTATCTTTTTGGTGGATGAATTGAAAAGATAAAAGGAAAAAGGAAAAGCGCCATCGTCAGGAGGGCCTGTAAGAGTCAGCCATGCTTTTATCTTTGCCAGCCGAAGAGAATACTCAGTAAGACTGTCGGTAATCATTTTAATACCCTGCTGGTCATTACTAAACGTGAAATAATTGGTCCGGAGAGGCATGGTCATATTGTAAGCCTGATCCTGGCTTGAAATATTTGGAAGAACAAATGCATATTCCAACGAAC
>JAPLDU010000086.1:16223-30149 GCA_026391255.1 Bacteroidia bacterium
AACGAACCGTTCACTAATCTGCCCGTCAGAAAATATTGTGCATCTGATGATTTTGAAACCGGTTCTACGGCTGTGGAATATTTATAACTATCGGTCAATGCGAGTCTGAGTTCTTTTGTAGGTGGGATGCTGAAATACACTTTGCTATCTTCGGGAATATTCCTGCTGATTTTTTCACTGTTGATTTCTGAACCCAGGCTTATTGTTTTTCCTTCAGGCATTCCTATATACCAGTTACCCTGTTCATAAAAAACGGTATGAGTGGGAGATGTCCTGGCCGGGTCGTCAATCATGCTGTAATATTTATTATCCATCAGTTGTTTCTGAATGAGTAGGATAGATTTAAGTTGTTCATATTCAAGGTCTGATTGAGGGATAAAAACTTTCAGTATTGAATTTTCGGGTAAACACCATGATTTCAGCTCAAATAAATCGCCTGGTTTAATATCATCCCGATTTCCTGAAATTACTTTTGCGACACAACTGTTTAGATTGATTATCTCTTTTACTATCAGACAGATTGCCTGCCCATGAGAATTGTTTTTTGACAGTTCGCAATCCGGATATATACCAAGAGCATACCCGCCCTGTAAAATTATTCCCTTCTCTCCTGCTTCAATAACAGCAACCCTTGTTTTACCCGAAAGGGCCGTTTTATCAATCCCGAATAATGTTTGTGTTTTTCTTTTTTCAGTCCCTGCCAAAACAGGCTCCTGTTTCTTGCCATTATATTTCAGGATAGCCCTGACACTTGCAAAAATATCAGTTGCAGGCGAACCGGCAGGTAAGGAAGTGAGAGTCTGTATCAAAGCGATTGAAAAAGCGCCATGAGCAGTGCCGTTTTCATCCTTCTGTTCACAGGCAAATTCATAATCCTGAGAAGCTGACATGATTAAAACGCCATTGTTTTCGGGAGGGTCAGGATTTGAAGCATCCTTCGCATCGAATGATTCATCGGGCAGTATGAATCGCATTTTGGGAGAATCATTTGACAATGGACCTCTGCCCATTGAACCGCTGTGGCAACAGTCAAAAATAACCGTAAGCAGGATTTTCCTGGTGGCAAACTCGTTAAAAATTGCAGCAAGTTCCTTGTCGCGTATGTCCCTGGCTCCCGTGTATGAATCAGAAGGGACCAGGCTTTCATCACGTTTATCTGTTTCGGCAGAAGCAGAATTTTTCACTTGTGAACCATGGCCCGCATAATATATCACAGCAATGTCGCCTGCTGATGATTCCTGCAGAAGCTTGCTGAATCCTCCGAGGATGTTTGCCCTGGAGGCTTCCTGGTTCATCATAAGGTTCATGTTTTTTTCTGCAAAACCAAACCTTGCCTGCAGTACTTCCTTTATGGAAACTATATCATTTACACAACCGTCGAGGTTTTGCCATCTTCCCTCCTTCCCGGGCTGAATATATTTATCTATGCCTATCAGCAAAGCCCTCTGAACCGGAGGATTATCAGCAATCACAGGCCTGAAAAAGCCTGTAATCAGTATCAAAAAAGTTAAGGCAATTTGAAAATTTGATCCGCCTGAATCGGATTTGAAAATTTGAAAATGTCTTAAAATCTGGCAATTAATTTTATGCAATGTTTTGTCTTTGTTTTAATTAAATATTAACGACAGTCATTGTCACTCACGCCGTGAGTGACTACAATTCACCAATCACCAATCACCAATCACCAATCATCACGGTACCCATTTTTTCAGTTCTATGATCAGTTTCAATGTTTTTTCCTGCTCTTCTTTCGGTAATCCTGAAACAGCTTCTGTAATTTGTTTCCATTCGGTTAAAAAAGCTTTTCGGGCGGCAGCATCAGCTATTGTGAACAGGCATGGCCCGGAAGACTTTTCACCGGGTATGTTTAAATTCCATTTAAAAGTTCCCGGCTTCCACCAGTTAGCGGCAGGTTTTGTAATGATGATCAGCGAACCGGCAGAATAATATTCAGTTATTAATTTTTCTGAAATGTCCTCAATGCTTAACTTCCATCTTAAGCCTTCCTGGTTCAGATACTTGAATACCAGTGTGTCGGAAAAAACTACTGCAGAATCAGGAGGGAACAGAAACTCGTTTTCTCCTCTCACGACACCTCCTTTTCTTGAAGCGTTTACTGTAACATTGGCCATTTTTTCCCATATATAAACCAAATACTTATTTGCGATGGAAGCATTTGCCTGTTCAAAAAGATGCTGTATATCAGTAAAAGAATAATCACCCTGCTTTGTAATAGTTACCCGCTTGTTGTTCTTATCGAGAAGTACCACGGTTCCATTGCCAATATGCAGTATGTTGCCATTGGCTAATTTTTCCCTGGCCGGTTGTGCAAGAAGTACTCCATTCCTTGTGAGTGTTGCCTCGCCGCTGGCGCTGAAAATCATGAAAAAGCCGGTGTTCTGGGCGCTCATGCTGGTTACGGCTAATACTGTTAAAGCAAAAAATAATAGATGTTTCATATTACTCTGCAATATTAATGATGATTTACAAAAAAACTTTTGATACCCAGCCACTTATTACCAAATAAGGCAAGAGCTTCATAAAAATACAAAATATCTGCTGACAGGATCACCCCAAGTAACATGTATTTGGTATAAATCAGCACAGATGTCAGGCGAAACAAGTAAAAGATCAGCAGAAGAATAAGTGAGAAGCTAAATAATTGTATAAGCTTGACTGACAGATGATACCAGATATGTTTCTTAACAAACAGCCACACAAAAAAAGCTACATGAAGGTAAACTATTATAAATGAGATCAGGATTACCAGCCAGTTGGGGAGCACATGTATATAGCTTCCTTTCAGGATCATTGATACAATATTTGCATGTATCACCATTCCGAACATATCAGGATGGGCACGCCCGTAGTAGTGCGGGTTCACGGGGGTATAGAACAGGTCTTCCATGTCGTCGGTAGTCCGGCATTTACCACCGGCAAATCCCAGTATTACAATTTTATCCTTAAACAATGTCAGTGCCTTCTGCCCAGGCTGCATTATTTCAGAATAAGACACCCGGGCATATGAATTTATGTCTCCTATATAATTGATGAGTTCTTCCTGATTATTTCTTGCTTTCAGGGCATCAAACCGTTCCGGAGAATATTTCCGTGCCACCATGGCAGAAAATGCCCACATTTCCCGGCCATTGTATTTTATCATGGGGGTAAAATCCCTCACAACTTCAGTACCATCTTCGTTATTTGGCAGGTCGGCATGTCCATAATCATAATTATTGAAAATTTTGTAAGCCGTATCCGGTTTGTTAGTTTGCGGGTTATAGAATTCTGCTAAAACAATTTTTGATCCGGCCGATAGAAAAGCGTCGGCCAGCAATGAATCTCCGGCCTTATCCGGGTGTTTGGAAAAGAATACATCAATAGCAATGACTTTTGGACAGTCAGAATTTATTATATTTATGAGTCGCGCAATACCACTGCGGTCTAAATCCTCAATGTTTACAAGGATAATATTAGTGTCAGCATTATCATTATGAAGCTTTGAAAAATAGATATCGGTGAGTTGAACTTCTTTCAGGGCTTTTGCCACATAGTTGAAAGGCTTGAAAGTAATATTAATGATATAAAATAATAACCAGATAACTCCAAAAACAAGAATGGATGCAAGAAAGGACTCTGTCCAGATTTTTAGTTTTACAGAATGCTCAGGTTTTTTTGCCATGTTTTGTTTATAAAATTAAAATCATTCAGACTGAAGGCTCATAATTAAAGTTTGTCTTTAATCTGATTTAAGAACAAGGATTAACGATTTTAGATTTCAGATTATCAGTTACTTCTAAAATCATAATTCGTTAATTGATATTCATAAATCAAAAATACTGACTTTATGGACAAACACTAATTATTCTTCAGTACGAAGCCTGCAACCTACTGCCCATAGTCTATCAGACTGATTGGTTATTCTATCCGTTAATTCGACTCATAATTCATCACTCATAACTCATCACTATATTATGGCATTGTGGTCATCACTATTTTCTTTTCAGCAAACTCAGTGATAATGGAAAATCCACGGGTGCTGGTATAGCATATGGCGGGAGTATTGTCGAGGATATATTGCCGGCCAGCTTCAAGTTTAGTAGCCAGTGATTCGAATGGGAAAGACTGTGCAAATAATTGCAGTGTTTCCACTCCAAAGGGCTCATTACAAATGAACTTTTCAGGAAGGGAAAAAACTTTATTCACATTATCCTGAGTCACCTGGTAATTATCGAGCAGCAGAATTTTTTTGCCATCGGCCAGATAATATACCACCCTTAAATAACATATCTTGTTTGTTTTTATAAAGATCTGCATGATTTCGTCCTTTCTGTAATAAGGGTTTATATTCCCTTTATTAGTTGTGACAGCTACCTGCAGATCACCTTGCTTTTCCTGTGCCAGGTTAATCTCTTTCAGGTTCTGCAATCCTGCCTCAAAGTTTTCGGGCTTTACGGAAATATTGTTCTGCTTCAGGTAATCGAGTGGTAACCGCGCTTCTGAGCTTGCCAGAATGATATTATTCTTGCCACGGAGGTTCATAACCACACGTAACTGTTCATTTTCCTCCCAGTAATTGCCTGAAATGGTATTACAGGCTTCAGGAATATCCTGTGAGATGATTTTGTAACCGGTATTAGATGCAATGGCCGGCCCGAAAACCGATTGGAAACGCAGGGAAAACGGGCTGGTGACTGATAGTTCCTGGTATGTTGGGGGTTTGAGAATCACGGGATCTGACAGGTTTGTTACCTGAACATTAAATGAAACGGCAAGATACTGGCACAAATCATCGAGGTTTGAAAACGTAGATTTCTTTAAATCGGCCAGTCCCTTATCTACTTCTTTTCGCAGCAAACTAAGTTCTGCTGATTCAGGAGGATTAACAATTGCAAAAATCACAGCCTGGATTTCCTCTAACTGACGGAAGAGAAGAAATGACCGGGAATAAATTTTCAGTGTAAGGATTTGATTTCCATCCCTGCGGGATCTGGATGCATCATTGACTAACTTTTTAAGCTCAGCAAGTTTTTGCTTGTACTGTGTTTTACAGTTAGCTGCCAAATCATTTTTTTTGGAGAAAGAAAAAACATAAACCATTTGCCTGGTATCGTCAAAATAGTTTAATGTCTGAAATACAGAAGGATCAAGGCGGGAAAAGGTAGATGCCGATCGTTTTGTTTCCGAACCCGTGGTGCCTGAAGGAAGGATCAATGACTGATGAATATTTTCCTCAAGCTGGTCAACCGATTCTTTTGCCAGCCGGCTTACCACACTTTCTTTCTGGTCCGGACTGCTGACCTTTTCTGACAGGAAACTGCACAAATAATCGCCGGCCGGATAACCGCTGTTCCGTTTAGAATAATCAACCCAGTCAGGTATACGTGAAATTTCATGGTTCAAGCCTGCTATCAATTTCCTGTCATCTTGCGATTCAATCGCTTCTTCCACATCAGCAAAAGCAATACTCCTGATTTTATTCACAGCTGTGTCGAAACGATTGGGAACCAATTCCATTCCTGTTAGGACCAATGCAGAATAATCTGATTTGATCCGATAAGATCCGGTCAGGTAAAAATCCGGTTTCTCAGAGATCATCAGGGACTTGTAAAACACATCCAGTTGCTGATCAGTTGATGGAGGAATGAAATAATCATTCATGGTTGCATTCAGCATTTTGTCAGTGTTCTCAGGAAAAAGAACAATAAATTTCAGATTTTTTGAAAGAACCCTCTTTTTCAGTTCGAGGTACAATTGTTTTGAAATTCTGATTCCCAGGTATGTTTTCAGGGTATCGGTCAATGCATTGTCATATTTAAAAAAGGTAATGGCAATCTTGCTTTCTGCAGGTATTGGTTTTTTCAATCCTTTAAGAATATTATCGCCGGCATCTTTTACGGCTTTGTCAATAGTATTAACAGACTGCCCTTTGCAAACACAGGGATGGATGCAGGCGGCAATGAAAATTAATGGAAAAATCAGGAATTTAATAAGTTTCAGCATTTTGTAAACAGGTTCATTATTTTATAACACGTTGAACTACTTGTTGTTCATAATGAAAGCAATGGTATCATAGGATTTAGCATTCTTTTCATTGGAGTTATTTTTTAAATGGTTGATTGCCGAGTTTATCTTTTTCGATTGCATCAGGTATCTCCATGTTTTTGGGAGCAAATGACAATTGTCTGCCATACATGATCCCTGCATCTATATCTTTGGCTTTCAGCTCCGGGATTTCGTTGGTATAATCAAGTATTTTGTTGTAAAGTTCGAAGGGTCTTTTTCTGAAAGTCATATTTAGTTTAATCAAATCCCCTGTCATGTCGGGATCTGACATTTGCCCGCCAAAATCGGGGTCAGACTGTAGTTTGGTTATTAATCCGCGAAGGATGCCGGGCGTTCCCATCTTGTAAAATTTCAGCTGGTAAGGTGCTCCATTACTGATCCACTCTCCGAGGTACCTGTTAAACTGGGTCATCAGGTTTTCAAAACCCTGTGACACTGCATCACCTGTGGCTAATCTAACCGCCGCTTCCTGGTCGGGGTTCATTTTAAATGAGCCCTCCATGTTCACCGTACCCAGACCTTCGGCAGTGCAGTTATCATAGGCATTAGCATCAAATATGGCTTTGACTGACCAAACATCATTTTTCTTTTCCGAACGTATCTGTACATTTTTGATCAGGATAATGAATTCCGCATCAGTCAGTAATCCCAGTTTTTGCACAAAAGAAACCTCGGAAGTATCATTAATCAGGGTTTTTATTGCCTCTTCCCGTACCTGTATAAACCTGCTCTTTTCGATGTAACGTATTTTACGGCTGCTCAGGGCTTCATTGATCCGTTCTGTAATAAACTCACAGGCCGTGATTTTCTTTTTACTTAATCCACGTGAATCATAAAGGACAAGAAACCGCAATCCCCCGATAAACTGCGTCAGGACAGACACATCCAGCTTCAGTGGCGCTGTTGAAACCTCGGCTTTGATGGTGATTTCATAGGTTTTGGAAAGCGGAACTTCCTTTGTGATTTCATATTTTGAAATATATCCTGTTGATTTTGTAATAATGGCATCTTTTATAGTGGTAAAGTTCTCCACCTGTGTTTCGGCCTGAACGTAAGTTCCCAGCGCCTGTGAAACAGCTGTTTTAAAAGCATCCTGAAGGGCCTGGTCCCGTGTAATACCTACTCCTTTTACCTCAACAGAAATATCCTGGCCATGAATAATTTCCGCAATAAATAAAAATAACAGAATGGTAAACAAGGTTCTCATGTTATCAAAAGCAGGTAAGGGTTAAATAAATAGAAGTGCGAGTTTGGCAAGGGTCAATGCCCATTTGCCGGCTTTTTTCCATTTACTGATCTTTTCCACAGAAAGTGCATCCGACAACATGAATTTCCCTTGTGACTGTTGCAGCGCTTCAATGTAACATGCAGTTTTTGATTGACCCATGACATTTAATACATCCTTTGACAATGTCATATATTTAGGAAAATTCCCGGTTGAGGGATCGTAAAATTTTGAAAAATCCAGGACTACTTTGCCTTCATTATCCGTAAGTACTGGAAACATTCCCGGTTCAGGTTTATTACCTTTCAGATCAATGATGAGCTGAGTCATCTGATCAGGATTAATTCCGCCGGCAATTACCTGAGAATTATCAGGTGAGGATTGAACCTGGGCGCTATTGTTAACATTCTCTAATTCTTCGGCTGCAGTTTTATCCACAATGGTCTTAAAAATTGGAGCCAGGCCATCCGGCTGATAGAGGGGAACACGCATCTTAACGGTGATTTTTTCTTTTTCCACCCTGGGTTCTCCAACAAGAACCGCCCCTTTAATTACGCCCACCACACGTGTTATAACATAATCATTTTCTGTCATCATATCAATCACCCTTGTTTCACCAACCACATACACACCTTTTACAATTTCCAGAAGATTTCGCTGGGCAACTGCTTTAGCGCCTGAAATAGCCATCAGTTCTGCCTGAGCTTTATTTTTAAACCTGACAGTATCAATTATTGTCGAGCCTTCCGCTTCAACAAACTGGCCGGTCCAGTTAACCGAACCGTTAGGTTTACTATCAATAACAGGCTTACCTTCCGGCAATGCAGATGGCACTATTGTATCCTTTATTGTGACCTGATTAACGGTAGAAGATTTAGCATTTGAATGGCTTGCAATCAATTCGATCTCATTGCCGGGCTTCTGTGACCTGTTATTATCAGGAATCTGAGAAAAGACCGTATTTGACGGCAAAACCAGAATCAATAAATATAGGAACATTCCTTTCATTTTCCAATTTATTCGTAAATACCCGTGATTGATGATATGAATATGACATCAAAAATACAAGAATAAAATCAAAAACCCCAAAAGGAAGCATTTTTGTATTCAATAAGTTATATGCAGAATCTGAATAATCAGGTCAATGAAGATAATGATTTTATTGAGCCACCAGTTTATTAATATAAATTATCCCGGAATTATTTCTTACGGAAATAAAATATACCCCGCTACTCAGTCCATTCCGGTCAATTTCAATTTTATCAGAATTGATATGATCGTAAGTCCGGACAACACGTCCGGAAAAATCAAAGATCAGGATCTCCTCATCAACTTTGTATTTGCTGCCCATATTAATATATGCCTTATCGGTAAAGGGATTCGGAGTTACCGAAGCTTCGTGGTTTGCCGGGATACTATCAATAGAAGACGGTTTTTCTTCATCGGAAAAATCATGACGATCCAGAACATGTATCGTAACGCTGTCGGTACAGCCGAAAATACCATTTTCAATATAAACATTGTATGTTGTGGTAATTACCGGTGACACGGTGATACAAGGTGTTGAAGCGCCTGTTGACCAGTGGAAAATGTAATCTGTTTCAAGGTTATTGCAGGATAAATTTACATCTTCCCCTTTATGAATGTACAGATCTTGTTGCACAATTGAAGAATTTATCATATTTACATATACACTGTCAGTCCGGCTGTGGCCCAGGCTATCAGTGCAAAAGACACTGTAAGTACCTGCTGTGTCAACATTAATTTGCCCGGTAGTATCGCCTGTATTCCAGGCATAAACGGAACTTTCGATGGGTAATGTATAATATTTAATATTAAACTGGTAAAAATCAGCATCCTCAGTCCCGTTAGGTTCAGACCAGCTTTCTGTAAAAACAACCAGGAAATTCCCGCTCAGAGTGCGGGCATAAGCCGGGTAACCATAAAACCTGTACCAACTGGGGAATGGACGTGAAAACTGGTTAACCATGTTAAATTGATCCGGGTGATCAAACACATCATCAATTTTGTTTCGGTACACCCAGACATCAGAGAGATGGGCATCAAATGCAGAACCTGAACCACAGTAATTACGGCGGTCGGTGGCAACAACCCAGAGATCTTCGTGCAGATCGTCATAAAACAGCATGGGTGACGGGCAGAAATAGGGCGCTCCGATGTTGGTATTTACAGGTTCGGTCCACGACTGGCCGGAATCTGTGGAGCATACCTGGAAGAAAGTGGCTCCGGAATTCTGGTCATTGTCCCGGATCAGTCCCATGATCCTGCCATTTCCTATGTAAATGAAACACGCTTCTCCAAAGTTAAATTGATGATCAGTAGTATAGTCCCATACCTTGAGAATATTGGTCCAGTCGAGTCCGTCGTTACTGAGACGCAGTTCTGCATAGTAACTGCCGGTGATGCTCATTAAAAAGCCAAGGCCCGGGATTTTACTGATGTGACCTGTGCCAAAAGTGCCATTTGATATTGAGTTTACCACAATTCTTGGCGACCAGGTCATACCGGCGTCGAGAGAATAGATGTAATTCAGATCTACCTGGGTGGAATCCGTGGCATTGAACCTTCTGAAGAAAAGAACGATGGAATCCTGCCCGATTAATCCTCCGTGAACATTACGGTCGTCAAGATACGGGTCATCAAAAACTTCTTCATTTGGCGACCAGACCAGCCCGTCATCTGAGCTGGTTCTTTTCACTATTCTTCCGTGGTTGCCGACATGATCGCCATTTATTCCGGGGTCAAGACGGAAAAAGTGGACAATTCTGCCGTCTGACAAGGTAACCATGAAGCCTTCGGCAGTATGATCCTGGTCAACCAGGCTGGGTAAGGGGGCACAAACAAAAGGCTGGATGTAGTAAAAGGTATGATGTCCATCAAGTATAATGCTCTGGTTAAAACATGACCAGATTGTATCCTGTGCTTCCACAGAGTATTCGGTCTGTGCGGACACAAACAGGGCAAAAAAGCAACCTAAACCGCAGAGCAGGAAGCGTTTCATCTGTTTTTATAATTATAACTGCCGGTGAAATTACGAAAAATCTGATAATTTTCAACAGGATAATTATGTACTTATATCAATGTCGTTTAAATAAGAATAGAACGCAGATAACGCTGATAAATATGATAAATGCAGGTAATCATTAACATACTATAAATCTTAGTAGCTATTTTGAGTTTTATTAAGTGCTTGATTATTAACGTATAATTATAATTTATGTACCCTCCCCTTCGTCCCCTCCCTGCTGGCAGGGAGGGGTTAGGGGTGGGTAAAAAGTAAAATAGGGCAAAATTTTGAGATATTAATAAATTCAAAACAGCTTCTTAAATAGTCATAATAATATAGGTCATCAGCGTTCCATTTGATTTTTGCTGACTAAAAAAATTAGCAATTATATTGTCATTAGAGTTTAATATTTGAACGCAAAAGGCGCAAATGACGCAATAATCTCAGGGTCAAACTGCTTTTAGGACAGAATCTTTATGGTCATTAAAAAAATAAGAGAGAGAAACCCGGAATGTGCTGTATTTAAAGTCATGCAACCCCTGCTGAAACCTGAAACCATATTCATATTTACCCGAGACCTTTGAAATATCAAGGCGATAAACGACGGGCTGATCTTTTGCATATTCATGGGGCTTGGAAGAATCGGGGATCATGATGATATGTTTCATTCCAATATATCCGATATAACCTGAAATGGAATTATTTATCAGAATGTCGTTCAGGTTCAGTTTCAATCCTCCGCCAAATAGTCCTGCATCGTTCTGGGAATAAGCAGTAAGATTGGTCTGCCAGCAGTAAAAACCCAGCATCAGGTACCATCTTAGCCAACTATTTTTTTCTTTGTTTTGAAGGAATGATTTTCCAAATGACAGATCGAAATAATATCCGGGCATATCTGTATAACGTGCATCCTGAAGATCCCCGCCTGAAGCAGTGCGGCAAGCCATATTGAAAAGAACATCCGGCCATCCGGGTCTGTTTTTAATCAGTTGAATATTTGTCCAGAAAATAATATCACCCCCTGCAAATCCATGTGGATTGGCAAATCTGACAAGGCGTTCATCCCTGATAGTAGTATCAAGCTGGTAATGCTCTGCCGGTACAGCACTGAACCCAACGGAGATCATATTATTACAAAAGGGATGACTGAACTGCAGGTAAAGATCCTGGGTCTGATCACCTTTCATAAAATGAAAATCCAGTGCGGTTTTAAATTTAATACCGGGCTCAATCAATCCGTCCTCCGCCTCGGGAACCGGTAATGCGTTTGGTCCCATATAACCGGGTGACATGATAAAATATTGATTCCAGCCGTTCACACCGTTCCAGTCAACCAGATCATTCCAGGAAAATGGTTTCTGGGCAGATATCACATTGGAAAATATGATCACAAAAAACAAGAAAAATGCGTTTTTATTCATTTGAATTATGAGTATAATTTTCGTGTATCAAGTATCAAGTATCAGGTATCAGGTAAATTAGCTAAAAGTCTAAAACCTGATGATTTCATAAATTTCAGTCAAAGCCATGTATTTACTGAACCTTTTCAGCAGATGATAAGAATGGTTGCCTGCGATTTGTCCAACATTAATAAACTATTGAAAATCATCTACAAACCCATCATCTTTATTGAAATGGCAATTTATGAATAAGAATTCAATATAAATATTCCTTATTTAATTGTTTGCTAACTTTTCTATAATTACACCATTGATTGAACTTAATTCTTTTGGAATATTGCCGTTGTCGTTAATCATTACAATATAACCCTTTTCAATTAAATCATTGATAGTTTTATTGTCGGGAAATCCTTGATAAACGGTCAGGTTTGTATAGAACATTGCTTCAACCGGCTTGTCGTAATTAAATAATACTCCTTTTTTGATTTTCTTTTCGTTCAGTTGCTTCAGGTCTGATACCCATTGAGGATTCCGGTCACTCATTTGAAATGGTTTGGTTCGTTCAATCATGTATCTTATTGGCAAAGCGATCAGAAGAAAAAAAATCACGTTAAAAATCCATTTCGGTTTATGACTGTTTTTATAGCCGGATAGAAAGAAGAAAAATTCGGCAGTCATAAAAAACAGTGCAGGAGATGTAAACAGAATATACCCCTGCATTTTTGTTTTTGCGAACGAGAAAAATATCACCGGAATTAAACACCAGATAGAAATGGCCAACCGTTTTAATTCTTTGCAATTTTTAATTGTTTTCCACAGGAACCAGAGAAAAGGCAGATATATCAGTTCGCCGTAGTTCATTCTTATTTTATCAAAAAAATAATAAAAAGGTCCCGTCCGGTCTCCTTGAACTTCAGTGAAATGCCTGAAATTTAAGCCTGCTTCCCAGCTTGCTTCCAGAGGAAATGTCCTGTAAATATAAATTTGCCAGGGAAGAAAAATCACAATGCAGGTCATCAGAAAAATAATGAACTGAATAAAGACAGATTTCAGTTTGAAGTTCCCTGAATCAATGATAATCAGGAGCCATACCGGCAGAACAATTAATGCTGGCAGCCATTTGGATAATATGGCGGCGCCGAGGCTGATTCCCGCAAGAACATTATAAATTGTCTTCTTTTTTTGTGCAAATACAATACTGAAAAAAATGGCCAGCTCGATAAAGAATAAAAAGAAAATATCAATATGATCAGTTGCCGTTCGGCCACCGGTCAGTTCAATGATCAGTCCGTTGACAGAAAAGAAAAATGCCGATAAGTAGCCCACTTTTTTATTGAAGAAATAACTACCAATGAAAAATGTCAGCCAGATTCCGATAGTTGTAAGAATAATGGACGGTATCCGTAATGCAATTTCGCTGATACCAAACAACCACAAGCATATAGCCATTGTCCATAAAGGTAAAGGCGGCTTGTGCAACCAGACATGATTTCCCGTCCAATTTTTATAGTCATATGGAAGTACAGGATTATCATATAATGTCGGGGTCATAGGGTGATGGATCATATTTTTCGCAACCAGGGCATGATAGCGTTCGTCCCAGGAATGCAGGAAAAAGTCGGCAGAAGTAAAAATACGAAGTGTTAGTCCGCAGATTATTAAAAGAATTATTGCAAGTTTATAGTTGTCTTTTGTCCGGTATCTCCAGGAAAAATAATAACAAATAGCACAAAGAGTAATGGTAAGTATACCAAATATTAAATTGCTCATAACAAATATCGCAAATCGTTTAAGTAAGGGGAGTTTATATGCTGATGTTCTTCATACCTTTTCTCATTGTTTTTATGGCTCATTCAATAACATCACAAATATAAAGAACATTCCGGAACAGTCAATGCCGGGTTTATGGTATTTAGTTATATATGTCTTTGTACTATTTTGATTTAAGAACATGGAGTACTGATTTCTGATTTACGATGTGACCAAAAATTGAAATCGTTAATCATCAAACAGGGCCTACTGAAAAAGTCCGGAGGACTTAAATCTAAATAGCCCCGGGCTTCAGCCCTACTCTTTATACATAAGTCTAAAATTTACTAATTTTGAGGCTGTTAACAAATAAATATAGGTAATATGGAACCAAAACAACTTGAAATTGATTTTGAGATCAATTTCGACGGGATGTTTAAGGATAAGCGTCTCGAAAA
>JAPLDU010000076.1:0-37452 GCA_026391255.1 Bacteroidia bacterium
CAGGGAGGGGATTGTCCGCTAAGTTATTTGTATTAATTGGCAGAACTCAGTTCCCCTCCTTGCTCGCAGGGAGGGGTTAGGGGTGGGTAAAATTAAAAATATAGCAAGATTTTAAATATTAATAAATTCAAAACAGTTTCTGAAAATTTGAAAATGAAATAACTCATCACTCATCATTCATCACTCATAACTCCAAAATCTTACCTTTGCACATCAGCAATAAGATATGAAAATCAAAACTACCTTATATGTCCTGGTTTCGGCAGTAGTTATCGCTTTGCTTTGCCTGGTTTTTTACTCTCTGAATTATGTGGAATCCGAAGGTTTCTGCAATGCCGACGATGGTGTTGTGCTGGCCCAGTCGTTCCGTCTTTTTAACGGCCAATTACCCCATATTGATTTCATCTCTACAAAACCGGTGGTTTCAGGCCTGTTCCACGGCCTGCTTTTTTATCTTTCGTATCCGTTGGAAATCAGTGCCCGTTGGATGACGCTTATGGAGTACCTGTTGTATTCTTTTACCTGGACAATACTGCTGTTCAATATATTTGATATATGGTTTAAGTTTAAAAAAGAGATTGCAAAAAAAACAGTGAATTCATTATTTTATTTCTGCCTTGCTGCCCTGGGAATAACATTTCTGAATATCGGGAATTATGTGCTTTATCCTGAAACTACTATTGATGCGATACTGTTTTCCGTTGCCGGTATTGCCTTTTTAATGAAAGCCAGGGACAAAGAACTCGCCGGCGGAGTAACGTTGTCTTATTATTCACTTGCTTTGTTTTTTATGTCTTTATCTGCTTTGTCAAGACAGAGCTTCATTTTTTTGGTGGCAGTGATATTCTGCATGGCTGTTATCAGGTTAATAAAATTACACAAATACACTGCTGTTTTCATTTTACTGATTGCCGGACTTCTACCCTTCTGGCTTTACCTGTTTTATCTTGTCAGGTTTCACGGGCTGCATCAATTTATTACCCAAATGACCGGCCGTACAGAATTCTTTGATACGGCCATTCTTCGCCTGGCCAAAAGTTTCCTGAAATCAAAACTGATATTGTTCAACCTGGCGACAATTGGTTTTATCCTTTGGAAGACCGTCATTATTAAGAATGGGCTTCGATTCACTACCTCCGGTTTCAGAAAATTGATTTCGGAAAACAAAAGAATAGTTTCAGTGATCCTGGTTACCATGATTGGCCTGGTATTGATGTATTCTTACCTGTTATTCCTGTTTGCAGACAGGATGTTCATGGACAGGCAGTGGGATATGTTCTGGATAATGGTAAATCTCAGCTTCTTTGCCATGACAGGATTTGAATTGCCCGTGAAAATACGTTACATTCTGATCCTGAATATCCTGTTATCATGGTGCAGTTCCATATCACTTGGATCCAACAGCCCGGTGTTTACCACCGGACTTATGGCCGGTACCTCGGTACTCCTTGCTGCCTGGCTTTTATGTCGTTTTGATTTTAAATTACCCGGCATAAGGGTATATTATCATACAAGCATCGCCATTATTGTTCTTTCATTGGTTTTGGTTTCCTTTTACGGGCAAAGGAAAATCAATTATTATGACAGGCCATCATCAGAACTAAAATGCAATCTTGGAACACTGGTACCAGGGTTCGGCAATATTATGACTAATCCTGTTACCTACGATTATTATGCTGAATTTATGAGTATTTACAGGCAGTTGCCGGGTGCAAAGGATCACTTTGTTTTACTGCCCAATAATGCGGTGATTTATCCGCTTCTGTACAGCCGTAATCCTTTTCCGCTCGACTGGATGCAGCATGACGAGTACATTGGCAGCGAGGAGCTTGTTTATAAAAAGATCAGCCAGGCTTTGGATGCAGGATACATCTGGGTGATTGTGGATAAATATGATTCCCAGAATATGGCATTCGGATTGATCCCGCTGGATTATTCTGGGGTGCAGGCTGATGATCTTTTCATTAAAAAATACAAAGTCGACAAATACGGATACATGAAAATCCTGATGTCACGCTGTGTTGAATTGCCAATGAAATTTAAATATTTCAGGGTTTACAGAACAAAAACAAAAATTGAATAGTAATTTCATTGATTAAATTAATATTGGAAAATATTGCGTCTATCGCGTCTTTTGCGTTAAAATTTTAACGCTGGCGACGCAAATGACGCAAAGGATACAACATAGTAAACAGCATGACAGCCTGCAGCCTATCACCATATGCAATTACCTGAAAATTATTTAAGCAGTAAAGAACAATATCAATATTCTTTAGGGATCAGTTCCCCTTTCAATACCATCAGGCCATTCATGGCAAGTGCGCTCATTTCATCTTCACCGGGATAGACCACCACTGGTGCGATAAAAGAAACCATTTCCCTGATATAATGGACCAGGTCGGGATTGTAGGCAAGTCCGCCGGTTAGCAGGATGGCATCCACTTCTCCTTTCAGGACGGCAGCCTGTGAACCAATTTCTTTCGCTATCTGATACGACATGGCATCCTGTACCAATTTTGCCTTATTGTCACCATTGCGGGCTTTGGTTTCCACTTCCCAGGCATCATTTGTGTTCATATAGGCAACTAATCCGCCTTTTCCGGTGATCATTTGTTTAACCTCGTCATAAGAATATTTACCGCTGAAACATAACCTGGTAAAATCACCCATGGGCAGAGTTCCGCTTCGTTCCGGTGAGAAAGGTCCGTCACCGTCCAATGCCTGGTTGCTGTCAATCACCCTGCCTTTCAGGTGTGCACCTACCGAAATACCTCCTCCCATATGGGCTACAATCAGGTTCATATCTTCATAATGCCTGTTTACTGATCTTGCATGGGTACGTGCTATGGCCTTCTGGTTAAGGGCATGGAAAATTGAAATGCGTTCAATCAACGGATGGCCTGACAAACGGGCAACATCCTGCATTTCATCTACTACAATAGGATCTACAATATATGCTTTTGCATCGGGCAGTGAACCGGCAATATCGTCAGCAATCAGACCGCCGAGGTTACTGGCGTGTTCACTCTTTGAATTATTGAGAAGATCATTCTTCATCTTCTCATTTACCTCGTAAATACCTGATTCGATGGGACGCAGAAGCCCGCCCCGCCCGACAACCGCCGAGATATTATTAAGAATGATATTGGCTTCCTGTAATTCTTTTATGATAACTTCTTTCCTGAAATCAAACTGGTCGGTAACCCTCGAAAATGGACTCAATTCCTCATTGGAGTGACGTATTGTTTTCGCAAAAAGAAGCTCCCTGTCGCGGTAAACAGCAATCTTGGTCGAGGTAGACCCGGGGTTAATGGCAAGAATGTAAAAATCGGTCATTAAAAAGTATCAGGTATCAGGTATCAGGCATTGTAGTCAATCACGGCGTGAGTGACATAGTTATGAGTTATGAATGATGAGTTATAAATTTTCACATTACCACATTATCACATAATCACATTATTAAATCCTGACCATCGACTCTGGACTATTGACTATTGACTAATTACGCCATCAATGCAGCGAGTGCGATGGAATAAAGTTTTGTCTTGACGCTGTCGCCGCGGGATGAGAGTACACAAGGTTTACGCGCACCGCATACGATAGCTCCCTGTTCGCCGCCTGATAATTTTGTATTTGCTTTATAAAGAGTGTTGGCTGCTTCAATGTTGGGAAAAAGGATGCAATCTGCATCCCCGGCAACCGGGCTTTTAATGCCTTTGATCTGGCAACTTTCCTGGTCAATGCAAAGATCGAGAGCCAGCGGACCGTCAAGAATACCACCTTTGATCTGGCCGCGGTCGGCCATTTTGCAGAGGATAGCAGCATCAACGCAGGCCGGCATACTGGCCGACATCATTTCCGACGCCGCAAGCAGCGCTACTTTGGGCAGTTTGATATCGAGGGCATGGGCAGTTTTTATCAGGTAATTGGCAATGGTGATCTTCTGCTTCAGGTCAGGAAGAGGAATAATAGCCACATCAGAAATAATGAGCAGCTTGTGATAATTCGGATTTTCCATAACGGTAACATGGGTCAGGATAGCACCTGCGTCCATAAGTCCGTCTTCCTTATTGAATATGCAGCGCATGTATTTATCAGTGCTGACAAGCCCTTTCATAAGGATGTCGCCATCGCCGTCGTTGATGGTTTTGATGGCCCTCATGGTGGCTTTTATTTCATCAGGTTCATGTATAACGTGGAATTTTTCATAGTTAACTCCTTCATCCTTGCACACCTGTCTGATAATTTCCTTATCACCCACCAGTGTACCTTCAACTATTCCCAGATCGATTGCATGGCTTACGGCGTCAATAGTATGTGAGTCATTGGCATAAGCAGCAATCAGACGCTTTTTGCCCTTACTTTTAAGGACATCGAACATTTGTTCTAATTTTGTAATTGGCATAGATTTAATGATTTATTTTTTTGATTTTTTCATTTCCTTAACAATATTCATCGTATCGGTAGCTATCACCAGTTCCTCGTTAGTGGGTTCCACAATTACGGTCACTTTGGAACTTTTATGACTGATAATTACTTCAACACCTCTTTTGCCCTGGTTCATTTTTTTATCAAATTCGATTCCCATGAATTCCATATCAGAACAGACTTTCTCGCGGGTAGCTACATCATTTTCTCCGATACCACCGGTTAATACGAGAAGATCAACGCCGTTCATTGCAGCAGCGTAAGCGCCGATGTATTTTTTTATCCGGTATGCATACATATTCAGCGCGAGAATGGCTCTTTCATTTCCCTGGTCTGCGGCATTTTCCACTTCACGCATGTCGGATGAGATACCTGAAACGCCCAATACACCACAATGTTTGTTGATAAAGGAATTTGTGGTAGCAATGCCGATTTCTTCCTTATCCATAACATACAATAAAACTCCAAGATCAAGATCACCTGCACGGGTTCCCATCATGAGTCCTTCAACAGGAGTAAGTCCCATGGATGTGTCCACAGATTTTCCGTTGCAAATGGCGGCAATGGAAGCGCCGTTACCAAGATGGGCAGTAATGATCTTTGATTTTTCGAAATCAATGCCAAGAGTTTTGCATGCTTTTTCGGCCACAAACTTATGGCTGGTGCCATGGAAGCCATATCTCCTGATATGGTATTTTTTATAAAGAGAATAAGGAATAGCATACATATATGCATAGTCAGGAAGGGTCTGGTGAAAAGCCGTGTCGAATACAGCACACTGGGGAACTCCGGGCAGAAGCAGTTCCATAGCCTTGATTCCTTTCATGTGGTGTGGGTTGTGCAGCGGGGCCAGTTCAAAAAGTTTTTCGATATCACTCTCCACTTCTTTTGTGATAAACTCACTCTTGCTGAAATTTTCGCCTCCGTGTGCCACACGGTGTCCAACGGCATTTATTTCATTCATGTCCTTAATACAACCATGTTCCTTACTGGTGAGCACTCCAAGAAGATATTCGATACCTGCCTGATGATCAAGTATCTCACCCTCGAGAATCAGTTTTTCACCATCCGGCAGATCGTGTTTGATCAACGAACCTTTAAGTCCGATCTTATCGACAAGACCTTTTGCCAGAACTTCAACGGTGGTCATATCGAAGAACTGATATTTTATGGAAGAGCTTCCGCAATTCAATACCAATATTTTCATAACTCTGTGATTTTAAATGTTATTTACAAATAGTTTTGCCTTTGGCATCATAACAATAGAAACCTTGTTGGGTTTTTCTGCCAAGACGGTTGGCACGTACCAGCCGTTTGAGGATAGGAGAGGGTTTATATTTTTTATCTCCGAATTCATCGTAAAGGTTATCAAGATATTGCAGTACTTTGTCAAGGCCGATTTTATCAGCCATTTCGAAAGGCCCGAGAGGCAGGCCAAATCCACGTTTCATGGTTATATCAATATCTTCCATTGATCCGACACCTTCCATCAGCACTTCCAGCGCTTCATTGATGAGGGTTGCATAAATTCTTACGCTGATGAGACCTGGAGCTTCCAGCACCGGTACTGCTGTTTTACCGATCATCTGGACAAATTTCAGAACGTTTTTGTACACTTCATCTGCAGTGTATAAACCACGGGCAACCTCAACCAGGTCGGTATCCGGAGCTGTGGTGGAAAAATGAAGACTCACGCAACGGTTCTTATATTGCAATTCTGATGATAATTCTGTAATTACAATGGTTGAAGAATTGGTAGCAATGATGGCTTCGGGATCAACATATTTCTCAATGTCCTTGAATACTTCCTTTCTTGCCTCGAGGCTGTCCGGTTCTTTTGAAAGAATACTCTCGATCACGAGGTCGCAACCAAGCAGATCACGGTAACGCATGGTGCCATGTATCCGTGAAACGATGGACCTTTTATCGGAAGGAGTCATCCCCCAGTGGTCAATCATGTTATCCAGTTCACGGCTGATATCTGCATATGCCTGCTCGATCCTTCCTTCACTCAGTTCAATAAATATGACATCAATCCCATGGGAACTGATCATACGCGCAATGCTCTGTCCAACTGCGCCACAGCCTACTATTCCAACTTTCGAAAACATGGACTTCGGCTTGTCTTTTTTACTTAAACCATATTTTTCAATGGGTTCTTTAATTTCAGCCATATCTTAATAATTTTTGTTTTTTGTTTGAATAAAATCTCTGATTACGTAATCCCAGGTTCATGAATTTATTGTTTCTTATAATTCAAGCTAATATTAAATATCACTTTTGTCCGGTAAATTTTTTATGTCGTCACTACGTGACTTAATTGCCGCAATTTATTTCCTGCTACAAAGATTCCATCCCTACGGGATTAAAGTTTTGATGTGTCAGATAAACCCCGTCAGGGGTGAAATCTTTGTAGAAAAATATTCCTATCAACAATAAGCCCTGTAGGGGCGAAATCTTTTTGGAAACTCATACAGTCGAGGGATTTAAGATGCTTTTAATGTTTTCTCCGGACATCAGTGATAAAATATTATAATTTTCCCTGCAAAAGTAAGAAACTATTTCGATTTATCGTATTGTAATAGCATCATTATTAAGTGTTAAACAACACTTTTCATTTTTCAAGGATCACAAATTCAGTTCTCCGGTTCTGAGCTCTTCCTTCTTCAGTATCATTGGAAGCAACAGGCTTTGAAAATCCAAACCCTTTTGAAACCAGCCTGTTTGCGGTGATGCCATGTTCCAGCAGGAAGTTGAGTACAGCTTTTGCCCGTTTTTCAGATAATATGAGGTTGCTCTGTTCGCTGCCCACATTATCGGTATGACCATAAATGGCAAGTTTAATATGTGGGTTACCGGTAAGGAAATTAAGCAGGTTTCCCAGTATGATCCTGCTGGCATTGTCAAATTCTGCAGAATTCGTGGCAAAAAGAACATTGCTGACCTCGAAGGACACTCCCACCTCAATAGGATTGATCCGCATATTTACTTCTACCGTTTTTGACTCATCTTCTTCGGTAGGTTTGATGAACTCCGAAGAAAAAGTATAATCATTTTTCCTTACTGTCATAATGAATTCCTCCTTTGGTTCAACTTCCACGGCGATGGCGTAACGTCCTGAAATTTTATCTACCATACCTTCTGTGATTTTCTCACTGGTGGTACTTGCCATTTCAACTTGTGCATCTGAAAGTTCTTTCCCTTTATCATCAGTGATCTGTCCTTTCATGAACATCACTTTATAAGGACGTGCAGCCTGGTAAAGGTCAAAGGAATAGATATCAAAACCTCCCTGGCCTGATAATTTATTGGATGAAAAATAAGCTTTGCTGCCGTCAATACTGACACTGAACCCAAGATCGTCATCCTCGGTATTAATAGGGTAACCAATGTTTACCGGATCTGACCATTCGTTTTTCCCCAATTGTTTCGAATAAAAAATATCAAATCCGCCGACCCCCGGTCTTCCGTTGCTTGAAAAATACAATGTTTTGCTGTCAGAATGAATGAAAGGCGATTTCTCGTCTCCTTCGGTATTGATTACTTTTCCGAGGTTCTGTGCCTTACCCCATTCACCTTTGGCATCCTGTTCAGAATAATAAATATCTGATCCGCCAAAACCACCGGGACGCGCACTGGCAAAATACAGGGTTTTTCCGTCGGAAGAAATGGAGGGTTGCGATTCCCATGTGTTTCTTCCGTTAATATTACTTCCCAGTCTCACAGGATCTGACCATGTACCGTATTCTTTATCCGAGCGGAAAATATCGCAGTTGTTATAATATGTCCCGTCTATATTGATATAATCGCAACGCGTAAAATACATGTGGTTGTTATCAATGGTAATGCTTACTCCTCCCTGGTTGGAGGATGTATTAAAAGGAGCCGGCATTTGTTCTCCTGCTGTGTATTCCTGGTCATCTTTCCCTTTAATCAGGTCGCTGAACATAAACAGTTCGGTCTCTTTCTGGATGGTTGTGTTTACGTCAGTCATCATTCCCCGGCGGGTATAAAAAGCGTACTCGTTATCAGGACTGATCAGAGGAAGAAATTCGTCGGCCTTGCTCGAAACCCCCTTCAGGATGACCGGGTTAAAAGGAACCGGGTTATTGACCAGGTCAAAGTAGACCTGCATGATGTTCAACAAGTTACCGGCAATAATGACGTTTGCATCGCCGGGCGGATTATGATCAATAAAACTTTTGAGCAAAGGCATGGATTTTTCCCGCTGGTTAAGGTAATAATAATGCCTGCCCATCACAAAACAGGAAAAATAATGATCATAAGCCGGGCATAATGCAATCACTTTTTCATAATAATTAAATGCTTTGTTTGCATCTCTCTCGATATCCTGGACAGCCGACTGGCTGATGTCACCATTTTTAAGGGAAGTCTGGTAATAAATATCTGCCAGTATATACCATGCAGCGGTATATTCCGGTTCCATTTTAACTACCTGCAGTAATAATTTTTTGGCTTCTCCATGTTGACCATCAGGCAACGAAATGGCTTTTTCATAAAGTTGTGCAGCTTTCTCGTTTTCAGGTTCAGGGCATGCTTCGTCTGACTGGCAGTAAACAGGGAACGAAACAGCCAACAAGGTAATCAGTAAAAAAAAACTGTAGTAAAAAATTCTACCGGGAAACTTCATTTGTACACTTGATTTCGGATAATAAAACGACGATACACCAGGATAATTACATACCTTGTTTATCCGTATTTTGTAAGAGGTCATATCTTTTCAACGATCAATATTTCCTCTTTTGTCAATTCATATAACTTGTACACAATTTGTTCTGTTTCTTTTTCCATGGCGCTGATGTCTGCTGCCGGGTCGGTTTTTATTGCCGAGAGGATTTGATTGACTTTATCTGTAAGTACCGATTGAATCTGATCAGATATTTCAGGAACCGGAATCTTTTCAAAGTATTGAGGTTTAACTTCAATAAAGCCTCCATTTCTTACTACACAAACTGCCTTTAAAAAGAACCATATCAGTTTGGAATTTAAAATAGCTAAAAGTGATTTATCGTCTGTAGGAAGAAAAACAGCAGGGGCATTGATATATGTTCCGGTTTCATCAAATGCAAACTTATTTGAATTTTGCAGGTTTGGAAAAATAATTTTAGGCAATTCAAATAATTCATAATAAGCACAATTTCTAAGCTCCCACCAATATTCTCCTTTATCGAAACGCATTTTTGCCTTTTCTTTATATTCTGATAAATAGTTGAAGATTTCAGGATAAGTCAATTCCATTTTCATTTTGGCTTCATTTTCATCAAGTTTTCCAAATGCATTTTTAGTTGATTTTGATTCAAACACTATCATCCATTTATTTGCTGCAGGAGTTCGCCATTTTTTCATGTCTTTGCCATCAAATACAGATTTTAACTGATAGATTTCAGATAGTTTGTTTTCAATGACAAATGCTTCATTTAATCCTGTAATAATACCTCTATAACACTTGCCAAACTTATCATACAGGCTTTTATGTGCTGATATTTTTTTCAGCAGATGAGATTCGTTCTGACTGCCAAAATTCCAGGCATTTATATCAAGACTATGCTGGGATATCTTAGTAAATCCCTGTGTTTTTAATAAGCTCCCTTTATTTGCATATTCTGCCGGATCCATTTTTAGAAAATCTATCTCATGATTATGCGGAGTTTCTTTTCTGATAAGCATTACAACAGGATAAGTTGTTGCTTCATCAAAAACTACAACAGAAGTAAGATCAACATACTTTAGTATTGAATAATTATTTTGGATGAATCCTCTCAGAGTTTTTCCGGCATTGGTTTTATCGAAAGTATTATTGATGAAACAAAAATGACCATTTTTAGATAAAATCTTGAAGGATAGTTCATAAAAATATGAAAACAGGTCTCCCATTCCCGAAAATACAGTATAGTTATTCTGCAAATAATTTTTCAGGTTGCCAAGATGTTCCTGCCTTATATATGGGGGATTTCCCATCACAATATCAAAACCGGTAAAATCTCCCTCATCATTCAGCACTTCAGGAAACTCAAAACGCCATTCAAATGAGTTTTCATAAATTCTGTTATTTTTTATTTCTTCAATTTCTTTTGTCAGCTTTTCAATTTCTTTCTCAATTTTTCCCTGTTCTTTTATTCGTCTGGCTTCTAATTCTTTGTTCTTTTTGCCATAAGCAGATTCAGTTTCAAAAAGAAAATTACCGGTAAACCGGTTATATAGTGAATTGGCTAACTTCTCGATACGTGTTTTTCTGGGGTCATTATGTCGTATTTCGGAAGTAAAATCCTGCTTGATTTTCAGGATCAAATCTTCCATCGCTCTCTTTTCGTCCTTGCTTCTTGCATTCCTGTAAGTCATAATTGCCAGACGGTACGAGTCTATTGTCCATTTGCTGTTACGCAGGGATTGTTTCAGATCAGCTTCAATTGCATAACGGCTGATCAGAGAATTGCCGCATTTTATATTAATGTCAATGTTTGGCAGGGTTTCCAATTGCATGGTGGGGATATGACATGTCATGTCCGTACCATTATCTATGCGGTAATATGCATTTTTCAATAATTCAATCCATAACCGAAGTCTGCAAATCTTTACGGAATTTGGGTTGATGTCTACCCCAAACAGGCAATTCTCAATTATGGTTTGCTTTTCATGGAACAAAGCCTCCTGCACCCGAAGACTTTCCATGTTTTGCGGATTGTATTCAAAAAACCTTCCATCGTCATCTGTTACAATTAATTCATCGTTTACTACTTCAATCTGGTAATCTCTCAGTGTTTTACCCTGCCGGTCAAGTAAAATTTTCAGATCACTTTTTATTGTGATAATCTCATTTAAGGCGGATACCAAAAAATGGCCTGAACCAACCGCAGGATCGCATATTTTCAGGCTGTCGATTATTTGGTTAGCTTCTTTTTTATCTTCAATTTTATCGAATAGTGAATCCATATCTTTGCAGTTCCATTCTTTGGTATCATTGAATTTCTGCACAACAGCCCGACGAATGGTCTCCCTGCACATATACATAGTAATAATTCCGGGTGTAAAGAATGAACCATCTTTGTATCCATTGATCTTCTCAAAAATCAATTCTAAAACAGATGCATTGATCAGTGTTTTATTATCTTCCTGGATTTCTTCCGAACCTTCGCCTGCAAAATCATAAGCATTGAGAAACTCAAACAGGTACTCAAGAATATTCATCTCACCCGTGTACTTTTTACCTGCCTGGTCTTTCAGTATTGTGGTGTTGATTACAGGAAGTTTTTTATTACTTAGCTGACTGATAAATAAACATGAGTGTTCAATTTCTGCAGGCTCAAATAGTGAACTGTTAAGATAAGGAACATTGGCGAACATTTTCTTTAAATCTTCATTTCTATCATCTGGTTTTCGGGCTAAAACGCTAAAGAAAAGGCTGTTCAGGTCATCAAAGCTTTGAATCTTTTCAATGTTTAGAAATGAGAACGATTTATTACCTTTATGATATTTGATCAATTGGGATTCAAGTAATTTCAGAAACAGAATCCTGTTGATCCATGTAATTGATAATTCCAATGACAGGTTAAAAAGCTGTTCCTGCTTGGTTTCGCCATATGTAAAAACCCTTTCAATCCGTGAAATTTTATCAAGGTTTTCGATCTGAATTATTGCATTCTCAATAAATGAAGCAGAATGGCGTTCCCCTTCTTTTTTACGGCTTATCAGTTTATTACTCCCTTCTTTAATCTCGGTCAGTCCGAGAATGTGCAACAATTCAGAATAAAATGTTTTGTCGAGTGTGTTGCTGTCATTTAGAAATGGAAGTTTCAGCAAATGTTCGGGTGACAAAAGTTTGTAAAGTACAATAAGTTTATTGTCTTCTTGTTTGTCAGTATTCCGCAATAGCTTACTGTAATCCCTGATATCAAAATATGTAAATGAAATCTCCATATTGATTTCATCAATAAGAGGCTCAGCAATCTCTTTATAGAAAAAGTCAGTTCGGATGCCGGACAGACGTTTGTTTTCAAAATCAGTAAATCGTTTTATTAAAGATTTATTGCCGGCAAATAATCTTTCAAACAGTTGTGCATCAAAAATGAACCATTCATAAATATTAGTAACAATCAGGTATCTGATTTCAGAGTTCTTTACTGTAAGGCGTTCCCTTAAATAATATAGTAATAACTCCTGAAAAGCCTTGGTGTTCAGGTTGTCAAGACTTAGCATTTCAGATTTGTTGTTTGGTTTCTTGACTTCAAGAATTACACCAACTGTGCTTTTTGCATTTTTCCCGTTATGAAAAACCAGGTCGTTCCTTCCTTTGGTGTTTATGTAAAAATTGGTTCCAAAATAGGTTTCACGGAAAAAACCTGAAATGATGTTTTTATGAAATTCTTCTGTTTCAGCTTCATTTATTTGATCGGTTAATCTGATCAGGTTAGTTTTAAACTTTTCAATGTTGCTTCTGGTAGGTTTAAGTTTCAGAAAAGCTTTATTCAATGCTATTCTTGGTTTTATAATATTCTGAATCATATTGACTTATTATTCTAAAAGAAATTTTCTGAAATCCGGGTGATATGTTTAATAAAGGTAATTATTAAGTCTATTTAGTGTTCGTCTTTAAAGTCATTCTTTTTTGATTTATGAACAAGGATCACTCACAATAATCTTAATTTTAAAAGGTGTTTGTGAGATCGCTTCGCTAAGTTAACTATTTCTGATTTATGAAATAAGTGTAATCCTCTGATTTAATGATAACATCAAAAATCAAAAATCGTTAATCGATATTCGTCAATCAAAATATTGAATATTATTGACAGACTAATAGCCAATTTACCTAAAAATTTACTTGTAATCATTTACTAAATTCTGATGTTTATCTTCGATGTAAAAATAATTAAAAATCATCACTTTTTCCTAACTTTGCCCTTCCAAATTGATTCCTGATGTTTGAAAATTTAAGCGACAGACTCGATCGCTCATTCAAGTTGTTAAAGGGTGAAGGCCGTATTACTGAAATAAATGTGGCCGAGACACTTAAGGAGGTACGCCGTGCACTGCTCGATGCCGATGTGAACTATAAGATTGCCAAATCATTCACTGACAAGGTGAAAGATATGGCCATGGGCCAGAATGTGATTAAATCAGTAAACCCCGGCCAGATGATGATCAAAATCGTTCACGACGAGCTGATCGAACTGATGGGTGGCCAGAACGCTGACATTAATATTAAGATAAACCCAAGCATCATCCTGATTGCCGGTCTCCAGGGTTCAGGAAAAACGACTTTTGCTGCCAAACTGGCCAATCATTTAAAGAATAAGAAAGGAAAGAATCCCCTGCTGGTGGCGGCCGATGTGTATCGTCCCGCTGCTATTGACCAGCTTAAAGTGTTGGCTGAGCAGATATCTGTACCGGTTTTTCTGGAAGAAGATAGCAAAGATCCTGTTAAGATTGCCCGTGAATCGGTGAAACATGCAAAATACTATGGTTATAATGTCGTGATCATTGATACGGCAGGCCGGCTGGCTGTTGACGAGGAAATGATGAACGAGGTAGCCAACATCCGCAATGCGGTTTCACCTCATGAGATTCTTTTTGTGGTCGACTCGATGACAGGCCAGGATGCAGTAAATACTGCCAAAGAATTTAACGACAGGCTTGATTTTGACGGCGTGGTACTTACCAAGCTGGATGGTGATACCCGGGGCGGAGCAGCCCTCTCCATCCGTTCGGTGGTAAATAAACCTGTCAAATTTGTGAGCAATGGTGAAAAAATGGACGCCCTTGACATTTTTTACCCCGATCGTATGGCCGACCGGATACTTGGCATGGGTGATGTTGTGTCATTTGTTGAAAGAGCACAGGAGCAGATCAGCGCTGAAGATGCACAAAGGCTAAGAAAAAAAATTGCAAAGAACCAGTTTAATCTCGATGATTTCCTGCAGCAGATGCAGCAGATAAAAAAAATGGGTAACCTGAAGGATCTTGCCGGAATGATACCAGGTGTCGGGAAAGCTATCAGGGATGTTGATTTCGACGAGAACAGCCTGAAAGGCATAGAAGCCATTATTTATTCAATGACGCCTGCTGAGCGTGAAGACCCCGCTATTCTCAACGGGAGCAGACGCAAACGCATAGCTTCCGGCAGCGGAACCACCGTCCCCGAGGTGAATCAGCTTGTTAAGCAGTTCGAAGAGATGCGGAAAATGATGAAGGCCATGTCAGGGGGTAAAAATCTTGCCAGAATGATGGCCAATATGTCGTTTGGAAAAAGATAACTAACATTGCAAAAATTTTTATATGAAATCTTTCAGTAATTTTTTATCCGGATTCATATTGATTTCATTGGTAATACTTACGACTTCCGGATGTCATAAGGATATTAAATGCCCGAACGGAGTTGCCTGTACGCAGGGTGCGCAAATTCTTTACCAGGGAAGCGATACAGGAATGGTGCTTTCACTGATCTTTCCTCCAAACGCAGTGGTCACCGATGCTCAGCTCTATTTCCATGATTTGACATATTCAGGTGTTTATACGATTCCTTCACGATGGTTTGCAAAATCATATTTTGATATCGAACCCAGCACTCTTCAACTGGATCAACTGGTCAAAATAGAATTGGGTTATCTGCCTGCAGATGCCATTGATGACCTTGGAAATAACTTTGAGGATAACCTCCAGCTTTATTATATAGAAAATTCAATTTATGGAAAATTGTGGTCGATTGTAAACGCCTGCCAGTTAGATAAAGTAAATCATGTGGTATCGGCCTATGTGACAAAACTTGGCCAGTATGCCGTTGCTGCGCCGAAAAGCCTGCTGGTGGATGAATGGTGGACGACCCCGGGAATCGGCAGTTATAACTATGCCAAAAGAATGATCCTTTATCTTGACGGGAGCGGAGTGAAATACGAAGTGGTTGACTGTGATACGACTGCTGCAACTGATTGGGAGTTAAGTACCAAGAATTTCAAGTGGAGGGTTGAACAGGATTCTGTACTCACACTTTATGCTTTTCACCTGACACAAATCTGCAATGGCACTTCTCCTGCTGATAACCCTATTACACAGGTTTTTCATGTGGATGATACTTATCTTCATTACGACTATACCTGGGAAAGGCACTGACCGCCAGAGTTATGTGGTACCACTTCCTCGACTGGTTCTTTGTAGTTTTTCATACTTTTCTTACCCTGTTCAATTTTCTGGGATGGATATGGAAGAAAACCAGGTTAGCCAATTTCATTACCCTCGCTGCTACTGCTTTTTCATGGTTCATACTCGGAATTTTCTTTGGAATGGGCTATTGTTTATTTACCGACCTTCACTGGAAAGTACTGTATAAACTGGGAAGTCATCATTTACCTGATTCTTATATCCAGTATATCATTCACCGTCTGACCGGGATAAGCGTTGGTTACCGGTTTGCCGCCAACCTCACCCTGACGGCCTTTATCATATCTGTGGTCATGTCTGTTTACCTGAATTTTTTCCGGAGAAAAAGGGGAAATGTGATAATTTGTTAATGTGATAATTTGTTAATGTGATAATGTGACAATATGACAATGTGACGATTTGATACTATTTGTTTAAGAAACAAAACTTATAAATTTATTGTCGCTTATCTTATTCCCGTGGAACGGATTTAATTTTCAAATTTGCACATTTTCAAATTTTCAAATTAATTTAGACCCTTGATTTTATGCTTCTGAATTACATCTGGATATTTTTCTTTATTATCGGATTTGCTGTTGCAGTGATCAAGCTGATATTCATGGGAGATACTGAAATATTTTCCCAGCTAACCAGCAGCCTGTTCAGCAATGCACGTACCGGATTTGAGGTATCCCTTGGCCTCACGGGTGTTCTGACCCTGTGGCTGGGGCTTATGAAAATCGGGGAGAAAGGCGGAGTGGTAAAATATTTCGCAAAACTGGTAAATCCTCTCTTTTCAAGGTTGTTTCCTGAATTGCCCAAAGATCATCCTGCGATCGGATCAATGGTCATGAATTTTACAGCCAATATGCTTGGTCTCGATAACGCTGCTACTCCTCTCGGCCTCAAGGCCATGAAGGAAATGCAGGATGTGAACCCCGATAAAGAAAAAGCGTCCAATGCGCAGATCATGTTCCTGGTGATTAACACGGCAGGGCTTACATTGATTCCTGTTAGCGTGATGGTTTACCGCGCACAGCTTGGCGCTGCCGATCCTTCCGATGTATTTATTCCCATTCTGCTGGCGACCTTCTGTGCTACCATGGCCGGTCTTATTACAGTTTCGATCATTCAGAAGATAAATCTCCTTGATAAGGTAGTCCTGGCTTACCTGGGCAGTCTTACATTACTTGTGGCGGCGCTGATATGGTTTTTGTCAAGCCTGCCCCAGGAACAAATTGCCAAAATATCTTCACTGGTAAGTAATTTCGTACTCATTGCCATCATTATTGGTTTTATCAGCCTGGCGTTCATCAGGAAGGTCAATGTTTATGAAGCGTTTATTGATGGCGCAAAAGAAGGCTTTTCGGTAGCAATCAGAATAGTGCCTTACCTGATTGCCATTCTTGCAGCCATTGGTGTTTTCAGGGCTTCAGGAGCCATGGACCTATTGCTGGGCGGACTTGGACATGCACTGGCATATTTTGGTATCAATACCGACTTCCTGCCTGCATTGCCGACTGCGTTGATGAAACCCCTCAGCGGCAGCGGCGCCAGGGGAATGATGGTGGAAGTGCTGAAAACCTATGGGGCCGATTCGTTTGCCGGCCATGTAGCCTCCGTGATACAGGGAACAACCGATACTACTTTTTATATCGTAGCCCTTTATTTTGGTTTTGTCGGAGTGAAAAAAACCCGCTATGCCATTGGCGCCGGCCTGTTTGCTGATTTTATAGGAATCACGGCCGCCATTCTGCTGGCTTATTTATTTTTTCATTAACTGTTGTTAGCCTGGTATTGTAAAATAAACGCAGATTTGGAAAAAAGATCATTATAATAATCCTGTCAAGATGTACCAGACCGGACTGTTACAAATGTGCCTCCATGATGTACTCCTTCCTGGGTGTCTGTAAAAAGAATAACGCTGAACCGTTTGCCTGGCTTACGGACGTTCACACAACTGGAAAAAGTAATCACCAAATTTTTTTCGGACGATACTGACCCCTTATTATTCCGGAGCAAAGTGCACCACCTGATAAAGTAATGTACCGGTACTTGCCCGGACGGTTTCGATTATTCAAAAAGATCAATTTGAGTTTTAATTAATTTATCACTTTTAAAAAATAAAAATCTGTCATATTGATGTTCTCTACTAATATTAGTTTTGCTAAATAAATCCTTTTTAAAATGTCTTACTAAGTTATTAACATAATCTATTTTATAGTACTTATGATTTATAGTAAGCATTGGAAAATTAGCATTGTTTTGTATCTTCATTTTTTTAATCATATAATCTTGAGCAACCACATAAAGCTTATAGTTTCTATTGTTACAATAATCTTGACATGCTGAAACTAAAATACATGATTTGCTGTTACAATTTGGTGCCAATATATACACTAAAGAAGTATCATTATTTCTTAAACATTCTCTTAATTGAGTTCCAGTTATAGCATATATTTTTTCTTTAGAAGACAAATTGCAAATATTTGAATCAATACTTGTAAATTCAATATAATCCTTATCTATTTCATTTAATTTATTATAACCAGTGTAAAATCCAGGTGTATTAGTAATAATACAGCCACTCATAATAAAGCATAATAATAATATTAATATTCTCATTTTAATATTAATAAAAGCATAATACGGATATTTTATTTAAATGGGCTTACTATGTATCATTATTTAAATACGAGAAGAAAATAGTACTAATGATAAGGAAAATAGTAAGTCCATTATAACCAATTATTTCATGGTCACAGGGACTAAATAACCACCATATTTACCAATTTGATCATCAAATTGATATTCTCCTTTCAGAATAGTAAATAGATTACTGGATAGATCATCATCAATATATAAAGTCAATGCATTATTAATTGCATTTTTTTGATCATCATATTTTGGATTGAGTTCAATAGTTAAAGTACCCTCCATCGCTACAGTATCTACCTCAACAGTGCCGCATTTTTCAATTGGTAATCCAGTCTTGCAATCAACAATCTGACCAGTTTCATCATCAATACAACAAAACCAACAATCAGTATAATTGCACAATCCCCAACCATGACAGCTTTGTCCATGACCCCAACTATCCCATTCACCATGATAAATAGCAAAATGACACGTTTTTGGTATAATGTCTTTTTCTTTATCAATTGAATTTTTACTACAAGAAAAAACAATTGTTAATACTACTGTTACAAATACTGCAAATAGAACAAAATTTTTTATAAAAATAAGTTTAGAAAATTAATAAATACATAACAATTCACACTGTAAAAGTAAACAGATTTTTTGTAATTACCAAAGGAAAAGTTAAATATTTTTTGAAGAATCAGGAATTTACATATGACAGGGAGTAAAGCGGATTGATATTATTCTTGATGGTCGTATCTATTAATGAACGAATCACTACTAATGTTTTTGATTCCTCATATGATTTAAATTAATCAGACACTTTATGTTTAACTTTGATATTTCGGATAGCCCGGTCTGAAGCATTATTGTCAGGAGGAACATCAGGTATATACAGGAACGTGAATTATTTGAAATAGATAATAACTTGGCAGAGAACAGCATTCGCCCTATCGCACTTGGACGGAAAAATTAAATATTTGCCGGATTACATGAATGTGCACAACATGAAGCCACGATGCAAACCTTCCTGGGTACCTGTAAAAAGAATAACGTTGAACCGTTTGCCTGGCTTACGGACGTTCACACAACTGGAAAAAGTTTTACACAAATTTATTCCAGATGATATTGACCCCCCATTATTCAGTAGAAAAGTATACCACCTGATATAGTCAGCTACCTATATTACATAGAACGCTTACGTTTGTGAAATTACTTTTTCACATCGAGAAACTCCATCAGGCCACTGATCCTGAAAATATTTTCCACGACAGGATCAAGGTTTTCAATGGAAAGAGTCATGCCTTTGCTATTCAGGTCTTTCCTGGCTGATAAAAGCATCCTTATGCCAATGGATGAAATATAATTTACACCTGAGAATTCAAGAATAACGGATGTCTTTGCATCTCCAATCATTTCAAGGAGCTTCCAGGAATGCGTCCCGATATCATTTGCATCAAGCTTACCGCTCACTGCAATCTTCAGAATTTGTTTGTCTGATTGTAATATTTCCAGTTCCATAGTTTTATGAGTTATGAGTTATGAATTATGAGTTATGAGTACAGAGTTCAGAATAAAGTACTTAATACATTTTTTACATACTATATGGACATTTGACTTACGACTTATGACTTTCGACTATTGACTTTTCATGAGATACTCTTGCATGGCGCGGGCGGCTTTGCGTCCGGCGCCCATGGCAAGAATAACCGTAGCAGCGCCGGTGACGATATCGCCACCTGCCCAGACGCGGTCCATCGATGTTTTGTTAGTGCTTTCATCAACCACGATCGTTCCTTTCTTTGATACCTCCAGTTCCTTTGTAGTACTGGGAATGATCGGGTTAGGGCTGTTCCCGATGGCCACGATACAGGCATCCATTTTCATCCGGAATTCAGACCCGTCAATCCGGATAGGTCTTCTTCTTCCCGACTGGTCAGGTTCGCCCAGTTCCATTTTCGAGCATTCAATTTCCTGAAGCCAGCCGTTTTCATCGCCGATCAGCTTTTCGGGAAGCGTTAGAAAATGAAAGATTACGCCTTCTTCTTCCGCATTTTCAAATTCTTCAAGCCGGGCGGGCAGTTCGGTCTGCGACCTGCGGTACACGATATACACCTCTTCGGCTCCCAGTCTCATGGCAGTGCGGGCACAATCCATGGCAACATTGCCTCCGCCAACTACAGCAACCCTTTTATGTCGTATCACCGGAGTGTAAGTTTTAGGGTACATGAATCCCCTCATCAGGTTTACCCTTGTCAGGTATTCATTGGCAGAATATACGCCGTTTAGGTTTTCCCCGGGTATTTCCATGAACCATGGCAAGCCGGCGCCGGTACCGAGAAATACTGCATCGTATTCGTCGAGCATTTTCTTCAAGGATTTGGTTTTCCCGACAACATAGTTACAAACAAGCTTGACACCAAGTTTGCATAGATAATTGATCTCGCGGTTTACCACTTTTCCAGGAAGGCGGAATTCCGGAATGCCATAAGTCAGCACTCCACCAGGCTCATGAAGAGCTTCGAACATAGTCACATCATGCCCGGCCAGGATCAGATCGCCGGCAACGGTGATCCCTGCGGGACCCGAGCCGATTACCGCAACTTTCTTCCCGGTTTTTTCTTTAATTACGGGCATTACCATCTCCGATTGAAGCGCCTGCCATTCTGCAGCGAATCTTTCAAGCCTGCCGACAGCTACCGGTTCTCCCTTTTTGCCTAGAATACATCTTATTTCGCACTGTTCTTCCTGAGGGCATACTCTTCCACAAACCGCCGGGAGGCAGTTTTTTTCCTTCAACACTTTTATTGCTTCCGCAAAATTATTCCGGGCAATCTCCCTGATAAATCCGGGAATATTAATCTCCACCGGGCAGCCATCCACACAGAGTGGTTTCTTACAGTCGAGGCATCTTGAAGCCTCTTCCACAGCCATTTCTTCTGTATACCCAAGGGCTACTTCATTGAAATTCCTACGCCTGATATAAGGCGGTTGCTTAGGCATTTCTATCCTGTTAAATTTCAGAGTTTTCTTTTCTGCCATGTTAAATTCCTCCACATCCGGAATGATGAACTAAAAATGCTTCTTCACCCACATACTGTTTTCTTCTTTTTGCCAGTTCTTCCCAATCAACCAGCCTGCCATCAAACTCAGGACCATCCACACAGGCAAATCTCATTCTTCCGTCGACAGTACATCTGCATACACCACACATGCCTGTACCGTCAATCATGATGGTATTAAGCATGACCATCACAGGCACATTATAATGCGAGTATTCCTGGGTAGTTTTATAGGACAATGTCATGCAGCCGTTGGCAATGATCCGGTCGGGCTTAATCCCGGTTTCCCTGATTATGTCTTCGGCTTTATTCACATGTCCTTTATAACCGTAACTACCATCCCTGGTAATGTTGATAAGCTTGTCGCTGTAGTCGGCCAGCTTCTTTTCCCAGTACAACAGGTTCTTGCTTCTTCCCTCGACGATGGTGATCACGGTGTTTCCTTTTTCTTTCAAAGCTTTAACCGTGGGGAAAATGGAAGCTATTCCAAAACATCCGCCGATACAGACCACTGTGCCAAAATTTTCAATTTCTGTTGGTTTACCGAGAGGGCCGACCACGGTGGGAATAAAATCACCGGGTTTCAGCATGGCAAGTTTCCCGGTAGATGTACCGACTTCCATAAACACGATCGTGAGTGTTCCATCCTCGTGGTTCCAGTCGGCTGCCGAAAGAGGAATTCTCTCGGAGCCTTCGCCTGCATGGATTATCACAAACTGCCCGGGTTGAATCTCATCCACAATATCTGGTGCATGAACCACCAGAAGGTGGAGATTGGGCACAATCATTTTTCTTTCAATAATTTCAAACATTATCCCTCCTTATATTTACAAAGCATGGATTATTTCCGAAATCACCCCTGCCATTGGAAAGCGGCAGGTACGCAAAGCCATTGGAAATACTTTTCCTGATGGATATTTTAAATTTTTCTTCATTGCCAGGTGAATTAACGACCACGGTATCGCCTTCGTTCAGCCCTAGTTTTCTTGCATCACGGGGATTCAGAGTCACAAAGTCAGTTTTTGCCAGTTCGCCGAATGCAGGAATACCGGCGCTCAGATCAAGGTTGAAGTACTGATGAGGAGTAGTTTCACGGATCAGCACGTAAGGGAAACGGTCATCCTTCCGGTAAGGTTCGCCTTCGTTAGCAGCAGCAGGCTGAATTTCAGGAGTATTCATTTTCTGTGCCTTGCTGATGATGGGCATCAGACTATCGTCAGAAAACAGGACATTATCTATATTCAGTTTCTTAGTGATTCTTGTAAAGATTTCCTGGTTTGATAATGCGTATCCCTGTTCTTTAGCTACCTGAGGAAATTTTCTGATATTGCCATCAGCATTCAGTACCGAGCCTCCTGTCTCACCCCAGACAGTGACAGGTAAAATAACATCCGGCATCAGGCCGGCACGGGCAGGAAATGCAGTCTGACAGATCACATGTTTTACATTGGGTTTTGTGGTAAAAGGTACATCACCCACCAGGTAAAGCAGATCGATATCTCCTTTTTCAATTTTACGGTTCAGCTCTTCCATTAAACTCACTTTCAAAACCGAAAGCAAACCTGAAAGGTTGCCAAACTGGTTGGGCATAAACAACCGACCGTTCACCAGTTGTATCAACCGGTTCAATTTACCGAGTATTGAACTGAATTTGCTGAGTGAGAGAATCTGAGGACCAACAATGAATACGGGATACTTTGATTTTTTCAGTGTATCACAAAGTTCACTTATATCAGGATTATCGGTTTTCCCTGTTTCGATGCATGAAATGATATTGTCGAGATACTTGGTTTCACCATCTGGTTTTGGTTCAAATTTCTTCTTTGCAAAACGGGTAGTGGTATCGGTGATCCAGCCTAACTGGTAATAAGGAACACCATTTGCAGCGGCAGACTTGACGGCTATTGTGAGAGGAGCAAAATTATAAATGCCGTTGAGGAAGGCGCTGAATATTACATCAGCATTCCGGATTTCTTCCAACTTTATTGATGACTTTGCCATATTTATGTAAGCCACCAGTTTTTCGTCGATGTGAGAAGATGATATTTCCCCACCTTTAAGGACATGTGTGGTAAATTGTTTAACAGAAGCCAGTTCCTCAAGAGTAAGGTCAGGTGAGACAAAGACCGCAGAGCGTCCGGGTGGAACATTCCGGATGATTTCAGAAGCTTTCTCAACAGCAAAATCCCAGTTAACAATTCCATATCCTTCAGGATAAAGAAATTGAGGTTCAAGTATCCGGTCGGTGCGGTTGACCAGCTCGCTCAGGCAAAACCGCCCTTTGACGCAAAGCTCGCCGCCTGATTCGTGAGGTTTACCCGGCGGAATGGTTCCGATTATCTTGTCTCTTAATATCAGTGTCTGTATTTCACAATTCAGGCTGCAAAGAAGGCAGACGGATTTTTCATATTTATCGGGCGTACCCCACCATTTGCGGCTTTTTTCTGACATTGCACCGGTAGGACATACGGATACACAGGCTCCGCAGAATTCACAACCAGCTTCAATATGGGTATCTTCAAATGCGGGACCGATGGAAGTCAGTTTTCCTCTCTGCCTGAGCGAAAGAATGGAACTCCTGCGGAATTCGTGGCAAATCCTGACACATCTGTCACAATAGATACACAGGTTGTAATCCCTGTCAAAGAAAGGATCATATTTTTCTACCGGGATATCACGGTAAAGACCCGGCAGAGTTAGTTCATTGATCCCGAGCGATTCCACTATTCTCTGGAACTCACAGTCCTTATCCTTCGGGCACCAGCGGCAACCGGTTGTTATGCCCACTTTCCTGATCGTCTCCTGGAAACGTTTGCAACCCTCAATATCACCGCACATCAGGCATGCAGAAGGGTGCTCGCTCAATATGAGTTGCACAACATCGCTGCGCATTTCCTGCAACGTCCGGGTATCGGTGCGAACGATCATTCCCTCTTCCACTTTTGTGGTACAGGCGGCAGGGTAACCTCTCATTCCTTCAATCTCGACAATGCATAACCTGCAACCCCCGTATGGCGTGAGTTCCGGGTGTGCGCACAGAGATGGAATGTAAATATCATTTTGCTGAGCCACTTCAAGAACCGTAGTAGCCTTGGCGACTGTTATTTTCCTGTTGTCGATTGTTATGTTCATTCTTCCTTTTTTGAAGTTATTACAATAGCATTACCAGCAATAGCGTCAAAACGGCAAATTTCGTAGCATGCACGGCATTTGATACATTTACTTGCATCGAGGTTATGAATTTCTGAACGTGGCCCTGTGATAGCGCCCGTCGGGCAAACGCTGACACATCGCTGGCAACCGGTACATTTTTCCTTTATTACGGTATATTCAATCAGAGTTTTACATACCAGGGCCGGACAGTAATAATCGCTCAGGTGCTGCACATATTCAGGCCTGAAATACCGCAGGGTAGTGAGAACCGGATTAGGAGCTGTCTGTCCCAGCTGGCATAATGAAGCTGATTTTACCAGTTTCGCCAAGGATTCAAGCTTATCGAGGTATTCTGGGCCTGCTTTTCCCTCGCAGATTTTTTCCAGTATTTCTACCATGTGACGAGTTCCAACCCGGCAGGGTGTGCATTTCCCGCACGATTCCTTCTGTATGAAATCGAGGAAATACCTTGCCAGGTCAACCACGCAGGTATCCTGGTCCAATACTATCAGCCCGCCTGAACCCATGATTGATCCTACAGAGGCAAGCGTTTCATAAGTAATGGGAGTATCAAGCAGTTCAGCGGGGATGCAACCGCCGGAAGGACCGCCTGTCTGCACCGCTTTGAAAGGTTTTTGCGTACCTCCGCCGATGTCAAAAATGATTTTACGCAGAGGTGTTCCCAGGGGTACTTCAATCAATCCGCTGCGCCTGATTTTACCGACCAGGGAAAAGGTCTTAGTACCAAAATTATTCTCCACTCCAAACTGACGATACCAGTCGGCGCCGTTTCTTAAAATATGGGGCAGGGTACCGAGAGTCTCCACATTATTTATTACGGTTGGTTTTCCATGTAAGCCAGACACAGCAGGGAAGGGAGGACGGGTGCGCGGCATACCGCGTTCGCCTTCTATCGAGTGAATAAGGGCAGTTTCCTCACCACAGACAAATGCACCGGCTCCTTCTTTAATTTTGATATTGAATGAGAAATCCGAGCCCAGAATGTTCTGACCGATCAGGTTTGCTTCCTCCATTTTTTTCAAAGCATGCTGCAACCTTAAAATTGCCAGCGGGTATTCTGCCCGGATGTATATATATCCCTGTGTGGCGCCGATAGCATAAGCGGCAATCAGCATTCCTTCGAGTACGGCATGAGGATCGCTCTCGATCAGCAGTCGGTTCATAAAAGCGCCGGGGTCGCCTTCGTCGGCATTGCAGATAAGATATTTCTCATCAGATTCAGTATTTCTGCATGTCTGCCATTTGATCCCGGTACGGAAACCTGCACCGCCACGTCCGCGCAGACCGGCATTGGTCACTTCTGTGATAATCTCAGCGGGAGATTTTTCAAGCGCTTTGGAAAGCCCCTGGTAACCATCGTTTGCGATATAATGGTTCATGTTTTCAGGATCGATCATCCCGCAGTTTTTGGTCACAATCCTGACCTGCGATTTCAGCATAGGCTGGTCGTAGAAGTTCGGGATGCTGTCAAGCGGTGTATCTCCGAAATATCCAAGCACTTTTCCCTTGTGATATTCTTTATCAACAAGGCATTTGCGGATCACCACGGCAGCCGAACGTTCATCAATGTTACCGAATGAAACGCGCGGATTGCCGAAAGCGCTGATATCCATGAGAGGTTCAAGGTAACAGGTACCGATACATCCCACTTCGACAAGCTTTGCCGTAAGATTATATTGTTCCAGTGTGCTGAATATAACCTCTTTCACCTTATCGGCGCCGGCAGCTTTTCCGCAGGAAGCCATTCCCAGGTAGATCACGGGTTCCTGCGAATTTACCAAAGTGTTCCACTCCCGGGTACTTTTTTCTTTTAGTGTGTTATAACTATTCATAATTGCTGCAAATATCTTTAAGTTTTATCACATTCACTTTGCTGTGAACATCCTTATCCACTTTTACCACCGGGGCTAAAGCGCAGCATCCGAGGCAGGCAACGCGGTCGAGGTCGAACCTTTTATCAGAGGTGCAATGACCGGTGCTGACATCCAGTTCCCGCTCCAGGGTTTCTAATAAAGTTGCCCCACCGCTGACATGGCAGGCTGTACCGAGGCACACACTGATCGAATGTCTTCCGGGTGCGGTAAACCTGAACTGGGAATAAAATGACGCAACCCCGAATACCTTACTTTCAGTGATGTTCAGGTAATCCGATATGATCTCCACTGACTCGGGCGAGATATAACCGTCAGTTGCCTGGGCTCTCTGCAACAGCGGGATCAGGCTCCCTTCCTCTTTCGGAAAGGTCTGATAATTCTCTTTAAATGTCACTGTTTCTACTTCCATCATTATTGCTTTTAATATTAAGTTCAGAGTTCGGCGTTCAGAGTTCGGCGTTCAGCGTTCAAACTCATCACTCATCACTCATCACTCATAATTCATCACTGTTTTACAAACTTCCTCACCGCAATTCCTTTGACAGTTACTACCTTAATAATGTACATCCCGGCAGTTAAGGCTGAGATATCAACTGTTGACTTTGTGTTATTGGCTTGTATAGTTCTGATCAATTGCCCTTCGATATTAAAAATATTGATGACAGAATGGGGTGGTGTTTCTGTTTCTATGAAATTACCTGCAGGATTTGGAAAAACTGTAACATCAATTGAATTGCCCAACTCATTTATTCCGGAACTTGTACCAAGTTTGGCAATAAAAATATCTGCAGAAAAACCGGAATTATCAGAATTTATTAAAGTAGTGGAACTAAAAGGTATTACAGGACTTTGAAAATATCCTGTTAAATAAACATTCCCTGTAACATCTACAGCAACGGAACGTGCCAGGTCATTATCAATACCTCCTGCTCTTTTTGCCCAAAGGTCAATCCCGTTGATATTGAATTTTGCAAGAAAAATGTCAGAACCGCCTTCATTAATCAGAGTATCAGGGCCAATAATAATAGTATTTGCAATTGCACCTGCCAAATAAGTATTCCCAGTAACATCCACAGCAACGGAACATGCCAGGTCATTACCCGATCCTCCTGCACTTTTTGCCCAGAGCACATTTCCATAAGGATCGTATTTCGTAAGAAATATATCTGTGGTAATACACGTACTATCAATATTCGTTAAAGTATCTGAACCAAAGATGATTGTTTTACTATAAAATTCTCCATAAATATAAATATTACCTGAAGTATCCGCCTCCACGGATCCAGCAAAATCGCCATCCGTTCCACCTGCACTTTTAGCCCAAAGCACTATCCCATTGGCATCGAATTTTGCAAGAAAAATATCATAGTAACCTGCATTCGTCAAAGTATCGGGGCCAAATGAAATTGTTGAACTAGTAAAACCTCCTGCAACATAAATATTACCTGAAACATCCACTGCAACAGAGGTTGTCTGATCCATAGATGAACCTCCAAAGCTTTTAGCCCAAAGCACATTTCCAGCAAAATCGTATTTTGTTAGAAAAATATCATCATCAGAATTATTTTCATTTGTCAAAGTATCAGAACCAAAGATAATTGAAGAACTTGAAAATACTCCTGCCACATAAGCATTCCCTGATGAATCTACCGCTACTGAATATGAAATATCATCACCAGAACCACCTGCACTTTTAGCCCAAAGCACATTCCCATTGGAATTATATTTCGCCAGAAAAATATCAGGACTCCCATTTCCCGAATTAGTCAAAACGGTAGAACCAAAAGTGATATCGGGACTTGAAAAACTTCCTGTAAGATAAATATTCCCTGAAGCATCCACTGCAACAGAATTTGCTTCACCAGCATTTAATCCATTTGTATTTTTAGCCCATATTACATTTCCAGATACATCATATTTAACTAAAAATATATCATCCGAATAACCTGTGTTATCTGCATTAACTAATGTAAAAGAACCAAAGGTGATGGTAGGACTATTAAAAGATCCAGCTATATATTTATATCCTAAGGCATCCACTGAAACAGAATTTGCAAAATCACTTTTAGTTCCGCCAGCGCTCTTAGCCCAGAGCCAGTCAGGAGTTTGGGCATTGGATATGCAGCTTAGAAAGCAAATCACTGCGATTAGTAAAGCTGAATTTTTCATGAGTGCCTTATTAAAGTTTTTTTCAATATATGTTCAACCTCCCAAACCCTCCTATACTTCGACTCCGCTCAGTAACCGGAGGGTTTAACGAACTGCAAATTTTTAACTCCCCTGTTTTAGGGGCGGTTAGCTTGTCCCGACTTGTCGGGAGTGGGGTCAAATTATGAAAATTAGATTCTTGCAAGCTGTTTCATATTTTTAAACATATTCTGTATCATAAAGAGAGCGAAATATCCAGATCAATTTAACCATTTGCCAAGCTTGCTTTTAGATGCTTAAGACAGCAAACTTACCAACATGTTGTCGCTAATCTTATTCCCGTGAAACGGATTTAATTTTCAAATTTTCAAATTTTCAAATTTTCAAATTAATTTAGCTTCAACAGTTGTAAAAGTACGTCCTTCGTCTGCATCTTTTATTCCTTCTTCAATTTTTTTAAGCAGAATAAGTTCCTCGATAACCTGATCAACAGTTAAATCATCAGGCATCCGGTCAATTGTCTTTTTTATCTTTTCTTTTGTCAGCATTATCTTAATTTTTTACAAATTATATAAGAAAAAGTCAATCAGTGTCTCAATTTGTCGTCTTACTAATGCCTACTGCCTATTGCCTCCTCAATGCACACTCTGTTTGAAAAAAATGCAATCTGACAGGTCGGCTTCGCCGCGTGCACAATCCTGGGCAAAGGTTTCGCAGGTAGGCGCACCGCATAAACCACAGTCGCGTTTGGGCAGTTTCAGGTAGATACGTTCTTTTTGCTTCATCCGTTTGATCGATGTTGCCAGGTCTGAATCATAGGACCTGGTTGTTCTTGGCCTGATATGATGTTCGATGAAATAATATTTTTCGCTGTACTTTTTCAGCACTTCTTCTTTATTAAAGTCAATCGGGACGCCGAATCTTTTTTCAAGAAGAAAAGAGTTATGCCTAGAAATATAAGGGTTTTCGACACAAAACCCACCGCCTATGCAACCCTGGGTACAAGTAAAGGCCTCGATATAATCCACGTTACTCAACTTCGAATCTTCAATATCATTCAGCACCATTTTAATATTATCAATTCCCACCACCGACATACATCGTTCAGCGTCAAGGTACTGCGGTAAATTGCCGAGGATACCCCATCCCTTGCTGTAATAAAAGTATTCTTCCGGGTCGGTTGACTTGTAGGAATCTTTTAACCTGAGAATTTCAGGCAGTACCATATTAAAAATATCCCGAATGGCTATAGCGCCGTCAAACCATGATTTGTCCTTTTCAGCCGGCTGCTTGACTGATACCACGAGGGCAGGACAGGGAGTAATGTAAATAGCGCCTATTTTTGACTGATCAATATGATACAAGTCAGAATATTTCTTTTTTGCTTCTTTGGCTGCGATTTCACGCGGAACATCGAAAGTACTGATCAGTTCCATCAGGTTGGGATAGTTGACCTGGATCAGACGGATAAGGGCCGGGCAGAAAGAACTGATCAAAGGTTTAGCACCCTGGTTGTTTTTGAGATGTTCGGAAATTACAAAGCTGAGTTCATGGCTTTCCTGTGAAATATCCACCACGGCATCGAAGCCGATTTTTTTAAGCGCCTGGTGAACAATTTCAGGATGAACATTGCCGAACTGAGTATAGAGGATTCTTGAAGGAATGGCAATTTTAAACCGGAATTTTTCAAAATCACTGATTTCATCAATCACAGGAACAAATACTTTTTCAGGACAACTATTGATACATGCGCCGCAATCGACGCAGAGGTCGTCGAAAAAAATTATTTTATTGTGTCTCAGTCTGATTGCCTGGGTAGGACATGCCCTGATGCATTTCATCCTGCCTGTGCATTTCTCGTTGAGAATCACATGTGAATGATAAAATTTCATTTCACATAAAATATGGTTTCAATATTAGTTCCTTTATTTACAATGCTTTCAATATTCAGTTTATCCGCATTTTTTTTAATGTTCGGAAGTCCCATTCCTGCCCCGAAACCCAATGCGCGCTGTTCTTCAGTAGCAGTTGAATATCCTTCCTGCATGGCCAGTTCTATGTTTTCGATTCCTTTTCCCTTATCACTGATCTGTATATTAATTTCTTTGTCGCTTGCAACAAGAGTCACAACGGCTCTTTCAGCATGCATCACCACATTCATCTCAGCTTCGTAGGTTGATATGGCGACTCTTCTGATCAGCAGTGGATCGTAACCGATTGATTTCAGAATGGTTTTTACCTGGGTGGAGACCAAACCTGCGGTGGCAAAATCTCTTCCGTCAATACTGAAGGAATAGGAGGTTGCGTTATCAACTTTACCGGTATGTCCGGTCACTTCTTTTGCAATATGAATTTCACCTTCAACATTTGCAATTTCCACGCAAGCTTCGTACATATCGGCATCGGTTGAAAGGATGATCATTCCTTTTTCCCTGGCAAAGCTTGTGACATCTTCATCCGGTATTTTATTTCTGATAAAAATGATTCCTTTGAATTCGGCCATGTATGCTGAAATAGCTGCCTGCACATTATTAAGACCTGTGATCAGCATCTCCCCGGATTTTCCATATGCCAGCACGTCGCTCATCAGGTCAGAAGCAAAAATACCGGTCACATAGATCCCTGCAATATTATTCCCGACAATCACTGTTGCATTCAATGACTGTCTGATTTTTTCGATTTCAATGATCCGTTTCCGGTCTTCCGGTTTTACCTGGAGATCCATCACTTCAGACCGGCATCAATAAACATGGATGCTAAAGCAAATGAAGGTAAAGGACTGCTTAAAATAATCACATGAAAACGGTTGGCCAGTTCAATGGTGTCATCGGGAACTTTTTTCCCGTTTATCACCACCACTGCTGAGATATCAATCAGGTTGGCAGCAGAAACAATATTTTTATGTGTCTGAACGGTGAGCCATATATTTCCTGCCCTTGCGCTGCTCATTACGTCAGAAAGCATGTCGGAAATAAATACACCGGTTACCTCTTTTTCTTCAATATTTGTGAGAGGTGTGAGTGAAGTTTTTTTGATAATTTCCTGAAGAGTCATAGTGAAATTTTTTAAGTTATTAGTAAATGTCTTGATATTTTCAAAAGTTCAAATTATTGATAAATTCAATTTTTACCTACCCCTGCCCCCTCCCTGCGAGCAAGGAGGGGAATTGATCACTGCATATTTTGTGCATATAACATAGCGATAAATACCCTCCCTGCCAGCAGGGAGGGGACAAAGGGGAGGGTATGAAAAACAATTAATTTAATAATAATTAAGCATATAAGATAATTCATTTAGCTTTATAATAATATTCAAAACAGTTTATTAATGATGAACAGAAATTATTATTGATCAGGCGCTGCTAACTCAAGCATACCAATATCTTTGATTACCTCACCATAACAGTCGGCAATATCGTCAATCAGTTCGTGGGACACGAATTTTACATGCGAAACAGTAGATTTTCTTCTCTGGTTAAAGTAATCCTCAAGATACAGTATTTTCTTATCACTTAGCTTTTTCTTTTTATACACCGGGAGGAACCCAAAAGCAACATAGAGCCAGGTACGTTCATTTTCAAGCTGTTTCATTATTTTTCCAAGCTTGCATTCCTCGCTGCATCCGGTGCAAAGCATGATCCCGCATAACTCGGTGTATTCAACGAGAAGGTCACAGTTGTGGCATTTAAGATCGAAACGTATGGATTGCGCACTTTCCATTACATTCCAGAAATGATCGCCTTCGCGGTACTCTTCGAGAGGAGGTCGCTGCTCATTTGAGAAATAAGTGGAAATTATTTTGCAATGGGCACATTTTTCAGTAATAATAAATCCGGGCTGAACATTGGTCATTTCCCACTGATGTAGACATTTACCTTCCTGCATAGTTTTTTCTTTCTTTGAAATTAACGATGTTATGTACAAATCATGTCTTTCAAATTCACTGTAAAAATAATTATGAAAAGAAAAAAAACAAGGATTTAATTTTTTTTTCAGTTATTTTTCTTTATTATAAATTACCTGGCACTGCTCAGGTTGTTTAGGCTGCAGATTTTCAGACGTTTAGGGAAAAGAGACAGAGAGACAAGGCGACTGAGCGAACGAAGCGACAAGGCGACTAGGCGAACGAAGCGACAAGGCGACAAGGCGAACTAAGCGACAAGGCGACAAGGCGAACTAAGCGACTGAACGAAGGAATAGGACGAACGAAGCGACCGAGGGACGAAGCGACAGGGCGACGAAGTGACGAAGTTTTATTCCTGATTCCTGATTCTTGATACCTGATACCTGATACTCATAACTCATAACTCATAACTCATAACTCATAATTCATAACTCATAACTCTATTTCAAACCCAGCCTCTCGTTTTTTATGAGCATCTGAATGGCTTCCGTGAGCCGTTTCATTTTTGTTTCCTCTTTCTTTGCTTCCATGATCCACATGATGAACTGCTTTTGATGAGATGGCGGCAGGTTGCTGAAATTTTTCCATGCCTCTTTATTTGATGAAAGTATTTTTTCTATTTCCGGGGATAATTGTGTGATCCTCTGTTTAACCGAATAGTTGTTGTTCAAAATCGACGGATCAACGGTAGTCAAGCCGGCATCGGTCATTTTCCCCTGGCTGATGAGCATATGAACTCGTTTAATATTCGATTCCGACCAGGCGCTGCCTGCCTTCCGGGGTGTGAATTTCTGCATGTATTTTTCATCATCCATTTTTCTCACGATGCTGTCGATCCATCCGAAACAGATTGCTTCCTCCACCGCATCATCATAAGATAAAAGCCTTTTGCCGGTGTGCTTTTTAAAAAAGACAAGCCATACTTCCTTTACCGAAGCATGGTTTGCTTCAAGCCATTGCCTCCATTCAGCACGGTTACGGGCACAAACTGTCACCTGATCATTCATGTTAAATATGATTTTTTATTAGCCGGGCAAAGTTACCTAATCTGGCCGAGCCAGAACCAATCATGAAATCACAAATCTCAATATACAAATAACAAATAAAATTCAATCAACAAAATGACAAATTCAAAATAGTTTGTTTCGTATTTGAAATTTTTATATTGTTAATTATTTGTTTTTTGTAATTTGTTTTTTGTAATTTTTTACCAAAACCTGTCAAGATTCCAGAAATTAGCTATTAATACTGTCAAAAGCCTGATATATTTATTCATATCGTACTGATTATATATGTTATAGAACAATTTGCCTTTATTAATAATTTGTATTGATTTTCGTTACATTTGCCAATAGAAATAATAATTTATTGATATGGAATATAAGATACTGAAATCAGAAACAACCAATGGTGTATGCCTGTTGACAATCAGTCGTCCAGCGGCTATGAACGCCCTCAATTCTGCTTTTTTCACGGAATTCGACCATTTTCTTGATAACCTGTCAAAGAATGTAAAAGTACTGGTGATTACCGGAGAAGGAAAAGCCTTTGTTGCCGGGGCTGATATTTCCGAGATGGCGGAAATGGACCAGGATGAAGCCTATAGCTTCTCCAAAACAGGCCAGGATGCTTTAGACAGGCTTGAGAATCTTGGTATACCTGTAATTGCTGCTGTGAATGGTTATGCACTTGGAAGTGGGTGTGAACTTTCCATGGCTGCCGATTTCAGGATTGCCAGTAAGTTGGCAAAATTCGGCCAGCCTGAACTTAATTTAGGCCTTATTCCCGGGCATGCAGGCACACAGCGCTTAACAAGACTGATAGGTACCGGCAATGCCCTTTACCTGATACTCACCTGTGAGACCATTAATGCAGAAGAAGCATACAGGATTGGATTGGTACAAAAGCTTACCGAGCCTGAAAACCTCTTGTCCGAAGCCATGGCCATCGCCGGCAAAATTGCTGCAAATGGATCTCAGGCAGCACTCAAAGCCAAAAGGACCATACGTTCAGGTACAGAAATGAGTTTCTACTTAGCCTGCGAATCGGAAGCCAAAGAATTTGCCGACCTCTTCAACCAGCCGGCTACCAAAGAAGGCATGAAGGCCTTCCTCGGGAAAAGAAAACCGGAGTGGTAGAGTTATGAGTGATGAGTGATGAGTTATGAGTGATGAGTATCAGGAATCAGGACATGAGGAATTTGAAAATTTGAGGATTTGAAAATTTGAAAATGTAGGTATGTTATTTATTTATAATAACTTAGAAGCTGTTTTTAAATTTATAATTGTCTCAAAATTTTACCATATTTTGCTTTTTACCCACCCCTAACCCCTCCCTTCGTGGTTCCTGAGCGAAGTCGAAGGAAGCAAGGAGGGGAACTGGGTTCTGCCAATTTAGTACATATATCATAGCGGACAATCCCCTCCCTGCCAGCAGGGAGGGGACGAAGGGGACGGTACATAATTAAAATTATACGTTAATAATCTAAATTTTAAAAAAATCAAAACAGGTTCTCATAATTCATAAAGGTCTTCAACCTACAGTCTAAATGCATACAGTCTGAAAGCCTGAAGAATAAAAAATTTGAATAAATATTTAAAACGATTTATTATGAAAAAATTAGTTTTTCTTTTCGTATTAGTCAGCATTTTAATATTTTTCAACAACTTATCAACTGCTCAAACCCCAGACTGGCATTGGGCAAAAAGCGCAGGTGGTTCAATTAATGATGGTGCGTCTTCTGTTGCCGTGGATACTTCAGGAAATATTTATGTGGCTGGAAATTTTTCAAGTCCATCCATTTCCTTTGGCGCGACTATTTTGACGAATGCATGTGCAGGTTTATTTGGTAATGACATTTTTCTTGTGAAATATGATGCCGGTGGAAATGTGCTCTGGGCAAAAAGCGCAGGCGGTACTGATCAGGATATTGCAAATTCCTTAGCAGTGGATGCATCAGGGAATATTATTGTGGCAGGATGGTTTCAAAGTTCCACTATCATCTTTGGCACTGATACTTTAACAAATGAAGGTCAGAAAGATATTTTTCTTGCGAAATACAGCACCAATGGAAATATACTCTGGGCGAGAACTGCAGGCGGAACGGGAGCGGATGAAGCGTCATCCGTTGCAACAGATGCTTCAGGGAATATTATTGTGGCAGGATGGTTTCAAAGCCCCTCCATCATTTTTGGCGCCGATACTTTGACGAATATGGGTGTGGAAGATATTATTCTTGCGAAATATGATACCAATGGAATTATTCTTTGGGTAAAAAGAGCAGGCGGAACTGGCTTTGATGAGGCAGCTTCTGTTACGTCAGATGCTGTGGGGAATATTTATGTTGCAGGAGATTTTTTGGGCACAAATGTCATTTTTGGCACTGATACTATTATGAATGATTGTGCGGAAAATATTTTTCTTGCAAAATATGATGACAATGGGAATGTACTCTGGGTCAAAAACGCATGTGTGACAGGAAATGAAAAGGCAACTTCTGTTGCAGTGGATGTTTCAGGGAATATTTATTTGGCAGGAAATTTTTTGTGTCCAACCATCGCTTTTGGCTCAGTAATATTGACGAATCCGGGTGGTGATAATATTTTTATTGTGAAGTACGATTTAAATGGGAATGTAATCTGGGCAAATAACGCATACGGATTTATTAGTGGTGTGGCTTCTTCAGTTGCTGCGGATGCTTCAGGAAATTCATTTTTGACAGGTAATTTTAATAGCTCCACTATCGCATTTGGATCCGATACTCTGACGAATGAAGGTCATCATAATATTTTCCTTACAAAATATGATGCCAACGGGAATGATCTTTGGGCAAAAAGTGCCGGGGGAACATCTGATGATTTTGCATTTTCTGTTGCTGCGGATGCTTCAGGAAATGCTATAATGGTAGGATCGTTTTCCAGCCCCACTATCACTTTTGGCTCAATTTCTTTAACAAATATTTTAACAAACCCTGATAGCTTAGGTACCAGGTCAGATATGTTTATTGCCAATCTTGGGACCAGTAATGGGATTATGGAGTTTGGCAATTTATTAGACATTTCGGTTTATCCAAATCCTGCCAAAGAAAACATCGAAATAAAAGCCCCATCGCAGGTGGTCATCAGAATTTTCAATATCCAGGGGCAAATGATCAAAGCAATACATAATGATATCATAAAGATTTCCGTTAATGTATCAGACTTACCCGGTGGGGTGTATATCATTAAAGTGTTGACAGACAAAGGGGTTGCGGTGAGGAAGTTTATCAAAGAATAGGCATTAGGCAATAGGCATTAGGCAATAGGTAAAAGCAAGTGACATAACTTTATGATTTAAACAGAATTTTATTTTCCTGAATAACTGATAGACAAAACATAAAGAACTATTGCCTAATGCCTAGTGCCTAGTGCCTTTTCATGAATAACCTATTTCATAAATTATAAACATAACAATATGACTTACGAAGAAAGATTACAAAACGTATCGGTGCTTGGTGCGGCCGGCAAGATGGGTAGCGGAATATTGCTCCTTACTGCCGTTGAAATGGCTGACCTGAGCCTGAAGCCCGAAAACAAAGGGAAACATTTTGTGTTAAACGCCATTGACGTTTCTCCTGAAGTTTTATCAGGGCTGATGAAATACCTGAGAACACAGGTGCTGAAAGTGGCTGAGAAAAAGATCGTCGCTCTGCGGAAAGTGTATCACGACCGCAAAGATCTGATTGAGAACTGCGAGATCATCGACCAGTACATCTTTGATGTGTTGAATGTTGTCAGGCCTTCCATCAAACTGGAAGCCGCTTACCATTCAACCCTGGTTTTTGAAGCCATAAAAGAAGATCCGACATTGAAAGTCAGTATCTTCTCAATTATTAACAAAAATAACCCCTTAAAACCATGGTTTTTTACCAATACTTCTTCCATCCCGATCACCAGGCTGGATGAAGAAGCTCATCTCGAAGGCAGGATCATCGGCTTCCATTTTTATAACCCGCCGGCAGTTCAGAAATTGGTAGAACTCATCAGGGCGAAGAATACAAAGCAGGAAGTGGTTGATTTTGCCCTCAGTTATGCCAA
>JAPLDU010000076.1:37465-40791 GCA_026391255.1 Bacteroidia bacterium
CCTGAAAAAAACGGTAGTCCCGTCAAACGACTATGCCGGATTTGTCGGCAATGGTCATTTCATGCGTGATATCATTTATGCCGTTGGCGAAGTGGACAAGCTTACCAAAGAAATGAGCTTTACCCAGGCAGTATTTGCCGTTAACAAGATCAGCCAGGACTATCTTATCAGGCCCATGGGCATCTTCCAGCTGATTGATTATGTTGGCATTGATGTTTGCCAGTATATCATGAGCGTGATGAACCCTTATCTTCCCGACGAAGAACTTTACAGCCCTCTGCTCGACCGCTACCTTGGCCTTGGTGTAAAAGGCGGTCAGTATGCCGATGGTTCACAAAAAGACGGTTTCCTGAAATATGAAAAAGGCAGACCGGTTGGTATTTATGATCCTGACAAAAAAGAATATGTTGCTGTGTCTGACCTTCAGCCGGCAGTGGATGGATTACTCGGCAGTATGCCTGTTCCGCAGCCATGGAAAGCAGTGGTTGGAAATCCCGGCAAAGAGGAAATCCTGAGAAAATATTTCTCGGAAATGAAAACCAGCAACAGCAAAGGCGCCGCATTGGCTAAAGAATATGCAAACCGTTCCTGTGAAATAGGAAAACAACTTGTCAGCAGTGGTGTTGCCAACAACGACAACGACGTGAACACGGTGCTTCTCACAGGTTTTTTCCATGCCTATGGCCCCATCAATGATTATCTGAACAATTAAACTGTAACTGAAATGAAAAAGTTAAGACGTAAAGTATATATGGTAGCCGGTTATAATACCATTTCAATGGGAACCGGCAGGAAAGAATTCAACCCGAAAAAAGAACGTCCGGGGTTGGAAGAATTGATCCGCGAAGCAGGACAGGCAACACTGAAAATGATTGGTGGCGCTGCCAATGTAGATGAATGTGTGATCGGCAATTTTATGGCATCGCGGTTCAATAAACAGGCTCACCTTGGCTCTTTTTTCCCTTATGTTGATGAAGGTTTGAAATGGAAACCAGCCATTAGCGTCGAAGGCGCCTGTGCATCCGGTGGTCTTGCCCTGATGACGGGCATTAAGAGCGTGCTGGCCGAAACGGCAGATGTGGTGCTTGTGATCGGCGTTGAGGTTCAGAATACGGTGAAAGCCATGTACGGCGCCGATATCCTGGCTGGTGCAGGATGGTTTAAAAACCGTAAGGACGGACATGCCTATTTTTTCCCGGGACAGTTCAGTATCCGTGCCGGCGCTTATTTTGAAAAATACGGCAGGGAAAAGACCCGCAAGGCCTTTGCCACCTGGTTCCGCAATGCCATTGAAAATGCCCGCCTATGCCCAACCGCACAGGAATATCATAATACCACCAAAGACCTTGAAGCTTGTGCCATGCTGGAACCCAACGGTAAATCATTTGTCGACTTCCTGAATGTGTTCGATTGTTCCAAAGTTTCCGACGGAGCTTCATCCATTGCCATTGTTTCTGAAGAAGGACTGAAAAAAACCGGTATCCCGAAAAGCGAAGCCATTGAAGTGATGGGCTGGGGACAATTGGCAGCCGATATTACCATGCCTCCCGTGGAACTTACAGAGCTTACCAATACAAAACAGGCAATTAAGGAAGCCTTCGAATCGGCAGGAATAACAAAGGAACAGCTTGCAACCGCAGAAATACACGACTGTTTTACCATTGCAGGAGTATTGTGTATGGAAGCCCTCGGAATGGCTGAGAAAGGCAAGGGAGCCGACTTTATCATCGAAGGAAATACCTCACGTAACGGCAAACTGCCTGTCAACACAACCGGCGGACTGATAGGATGGGGACATCCGACAGGAGCAACGGGCGTTCACCAGGCTATCACCATTCTGGAACAGCTCACAGGGAAAGCCGGAGCCGCCCAGATAAGTATCAAACCTGAAAAACCATACGCACTGTCAGTAAACATGGGCGGCGACGACAAGAGCATTGTTTCAATCGTTTACAAGCGGGGATGAGGGGATTTGAAGATTTGAAAATTTGAAAATGTGATAATGTGACAATGTGGTAATGTGTCAATGGGACAATGTTGTAATGTGCAAATGTGATAATGTGACAATGTGACAATGTGGTAATGTGCAAATGTATAATGTGAAAATAATTGATTGTTTATTGAATTCCTGATTCCTGAATCCTGAATTCTGAATTCTGATTCCTGATTCCTGAATCCTGAATCCTGATTCCTGATACCTGATACCTGATTCATGACCAACCGGATAACCTCTCTTTTCGGTATAAAATACCCTGTTGTACAGGCAGGAATGATCTGGTGCAGCGGCTGGAGGCTTGCTTCGGCTGTCAGCAATGCCGGCGGACTGGGTCTCATCGGCGCAGGTTCCATGGATCCTGCTGTCCTGGCCGAACACATCAGGAAATGCAAAGCAGCTACATTAGAACCTTTTGGTATTAATGTGCCATTGCTTTACCCGGACGTAGATGAAATTTTTTCCATTATCATCAGGGAAAATGTAAATATCGTTTTTACCTCTGCCGGTAACCCGTTGAAGTGGACAGGATTCCTGCACGACAAAGGTATCAAAGTGGTACACGTAGTGGCGAACACCAAAGCTGCCCTGAAATGCAGTGAAGCCAGAGTTGATGCCATCGTCGCGGAGGGCTTTGAGGCCGGTGGTCACAACGGGAAAGAAGAAACGACCACCATGACTTTGATCCCGATGATATGTGATGCTGTGTCATTACCCATTATTGCTGCCGGGGGAATTGCTACCGGCCGGCAAATGCTGGCTGCCATAGCCCTTGGCGCTGAAGGTGTGCAGATCGGTACACGTTTCATTGCCAGTAAGGAATCTTCTGCTCATCTATCTTTCAAACAAAAAATAGTGGATGCAAAAGACGGTGACACTTTTCTGCAGTTTAAAAGAATAGTCCCGGTAAGGTTGCTGAAGAATAAATTTTCAGAAAATGCCAGGATGCTTGAGGAATCTGGTGCATCTGCCGGTCAAATCGGAGAGTTGCTGGGAAAAGGACGGGCCAGACTCGGCATGTTTGAAGGTGATATGGACGAAGGTGAACTGGAAGCCGGCCAGGTTTCCGCATTGATAAAAGAAATCAAACCTGCAGGAGAGATCGTGAATGAAATTATCCGTGAATACAACGAAGCCCTGGAACGAGTTCATAAAGTTTATAAAGTTCGTAAAGTTGAAAGTTGAAAAATTTATTTATTTGACCTCTATGTTTGAATTTTAAAAGTTCAAGTTATTGACATATTCAATTTTTACCCGCCCCTGACCCCTCCCTGCGAGCAAGGAGGGGAACTGATCCCTGAGAATTTCAGGCAAATAACATAACGTATAATCC
>JAPLDU010000087.1 GCA_026391255.1 Bacteroidia bacterium
CAGTCATGGATAGCCACTATTGTTTTGGTACTTAACCTGGTTAAATTAGCCGGGGAGGTACCCCTTGCCCTAATTTTTAAAGTGTTTACTTTCTCAGCAAATAAGTTGAAAATAATTTCCCGGCAAATCAAAATTTTATTTACTCAACTGTCAGGAACAAAGTACAAAATCTTAACAACTTGACATAAACAGCAGACCCTAATTAATGTTTGTCTTTTTAGTCATTCTTTTTGATTTAAGAACAAGGATTACTCACAAAATATCTATTTTAAAGGTGTTCGTGAGATCGCTTCACTAAGTTAACGATTTATGATTTATGAAGTATGTGTAATCATCTGATTTAATGATAACATCATAAATCTAAAATCGTTAATCGATATTCGTCAATAATAATTTTGAATATTATGGACAGTCTCAAATCAGAACAAGAAGGAATATTCATTTTATTGAGGCCTTACAAGCGACTTGATATAATCAGAAATCTTATCAATATCCTGGTCGCTTATTTTATTTTTGAACGATGGCATGATGCCGAGATTGAAACCTTTTACTATATCAGCATTGGGATCAACAATTGATTTGTAAATATAGTCTTTGTCAACGGTGATCTCATGTTCTTTACCTGCCGAAATCACTGTCTTTTTCACCCCGAAGGATCCTCTGAAACTCGGGCCGACTAATTTTGTGCCGTCGGTTGAATGACATCCTATACATCCGTTGTCTTTGATCAGTTGGTATCCCTGTTCAACAGGACTGGCACTGGCGCTTGCCCCGGCGTTCAGCCAGATATTGAATGAATCCTCGGGCATTACATTTACCTGGGTGATCATGTAAGAGTGACGCATCCCGCAATATTCAGCACACATAACATCATACGTGCCCGGATGTTCAGGTATGAACCACAGGTAATTGTTTTTGCCGGGAACCGCATCTTCTTTTATTCTGAATGCAGGAATGTACAGACTGTGTATCACATCTTCCGACATCAGGTTAATTTTTACCGGTTTACCAAATGGAACATAAAGCTTGTCGCTAACCTTTCCGTTGTTATAGGCAAACGACCAGGTCCACATTCGCCCGATGGCTTTGATCTCCATGGCATCTTTGGGTACATTCCGCATAGGTTCAAAACCTGTCCAGCCATAATAGAACATGATCATCACAAGAATGATGGGCACCAGTGTCCAGGTAATCTCCAGGGCATTGCTGCTTTTCACCTGAGTGGCAACAGGGTTTCTTTTCCTGTTGTACCTGATCAGGAAATATATCATAATGCTAGTGATCAGTACCAGCAGGAACAGTGAAATACCGAATATAATGGTGAAAGCAAGGTCGGTACTTCTTACATAATTTGATGCACCTGAAAACATAGATGTCAGATTAATATATTAGTAAAACTCATGTTATTTAGAATCAGGAATCAAGTATCAGGATTTGATACCAGTTACTTCATCACTTCATCACCTCATCACTTCATCACCTCATCACTTCGTCTCTCAGTCTCTTCGTCTCACAATCGCCCATTCGCTTAGTTCGCTTAGTTCGCCCCGTCTCTCAGTCTCTCAGTCGCCCATTCGCTTAGTTCGCTTAGTTCGCCCCGTCTCTCAGTCTCTTCGTTTCTCAGTCTACCCGTTGCCCCATCGCTTAGTTCGCTCAGTTCGCCCCGTCGCTCAGTCTCTTCGTTTCTCAGTCTACCCGTTGCCCCATCGCTTAGTTCGCTTAGTTCGCTCAGTTCGCCCCGTCGCTTCGTTCGCCTTCTGCCTATCTCGCTGAATAATCTAGAAATAATGCGATCAGTATAAGAATGAAAATTACCCCGGCGATTCCAACCATTAACTTCAGCATCCTGCTTTCAAATTTCAGATGCATGAAGTTTGTAATTACCAGGTAGCTTTTTGTAGAAGCTATCAGCAGTGCAATGATCACTGTCACTGATCTGAAATTGAATTGGGCAACGCTGATGGTCACAAATGTAAGTATCAGCAGATCAATCCAGATAAGAGTATTTTTATCCAGACCGACAATATGTCTTTTTTCTTCTTCCATTGTTCTGAAAGTTTAAACTGTTTTGAATTTATTTTTCAGTCCTGTCAGGCATGAGCCGAATCATTGCAGTCTGTGGTTTTATAAAAATATGAACTCTTAAAATTAAAACATAGTTATTCAATTCTATTCTTTCACAAACCTTGTAACTTCTATCTTGTCGTTAAAATTCAACTTTAAGATATAAATACCTTTTGCAAACCGGCTTGTATTGATCTCAGTAATTTGCTTTTGAGTAACTTGTTGCAATATCATTTGTCCCTGAATATTATAAACTGAAATGAGAAAATCTTTGATCGGAAGTAATGTCTCAATTGTAATATTATTTTCTGTTGGATTAGGATAAATAATAGTGCTGTTGTTGTCAGAAATCTCTTCAATTGAAATATCCGTAATAGTAATAATATTGGATGTATCGGATATGCAACCGCTGATAGTAACAATATCAGAATAGTCACCATTTGTTACGGGAGTATAATTTTGACCCGTAGCAGCCATAATAGCGCTGTTATTCAGGTACCATTGATTACCCACCACAGAGTTGGAATGAAGTTGTATTCCGTTAATGCTTATTACCGGTGCTGCAGGAACTGGGTTCACGGTCATATAAACAGCATTTGATGTGGCAGGCGAGCCAGTTAAACAGGGTGTGGCATTGGAAGTCAGCATACAAGTGATAATATTCCCATTTGTAAGTGCAGTACTGTGGTAGGTTGTAAGTGTAGCACCGTTGATATTTATCCCGTTCTTCTTCCATTGATATAATGGTGCTGTGCCTCCGTTCACCGGGGTTGCAGTGAATACAACGTTGGTGCCGGCACATATCGCTCCTGAAGGTGAAGAAGAAATACTCACACTTGCAACTGTTGCAGAAGTTACTATCATGTTTATTGGATTTGAAGTTGCAGGACTTCCCAGTGTACAAAAACTATTAGATGTTAATAAACAGGTAATACTATTACCGTTTGTCAGGCTGTTGCTGCTATATGTTGATCCTGTGGCCCCATTGATATTGGTGCCGTTTTTCTTCCATTGATATAATGGGGTCGACCCTCCGTTTACCGGAGTTGCTGTAAATGTTACATTAGTACCAGGACAAATGGCACCTGTTGGATTTGCCGAAATGCTGACACTTGCTGTAACGGGTTGAATTATTGTTATTATTACAGGATTGGAAGTGGCGGGTGATCCTGTAAGGCATGGACCGGAATCTGACGTCATTATGCAGGTTATAATGTCACCGTTTGAAAGTAATGCACTGCTATAATCAGCATTTGTTTCACCGTTAATTACCGTATCATTTTTCAGCCATTGATACGTAGGAATTCCCCCATTCACAGGTGTGGCAGTAAATGTAACCAGTGTTCCCACACAAACAATATCACCGGGGTTTGCCACAATGGAAACATCAGCAGGTAATGAAGGACTAACTGTAACTGTTATCGTATCGGAAGTTGCAGGTGAACCTGATATACAGAATGCATTACTGGTAACCACACAGGTAACTAAATCATTGTTAACCAATGTTGATGAATTGTACGTTGAGTCAGTGGCACCAGAAATGATAATACCGTTTAATATCCATTGGTATGTTGGCGAATTTCCGCCATTGATATCATTGGCAACAAAATGTACATTTTCCCCTTCACATATCGGTCCGGTTGGATTAGCCTCAATGTTTACAGTTAATGGTAAAGGATCAGTGACAGTTGTAAAGATTGTATCTGAGATGGCTGGAGAACCCGTCACACAGGCAGCATTGCTTGTAATTATACAAACAATTGCATCATTGTTATTGAGTGTTTGTGAAGTAAAAGTTGAATTTGTTTCTCCGGAAATGAGATTTCCATTTTTTGCCCACTGATAAGTTGGTGAATCGCCACCATTAACCGGTGATGCAGTGAAAGAAACACCGGACCCTGCACATATGACACCGCTTTGGTCCTGAGAAATACTAACCCCTGCAGTTAAAATTGGATTCACAGTGATTGAGGAATTTGATGACGCTCCTTCACCACAGGCGTTTGAACCTTTTACAACTAAGTTACCTGAAACAGCAGTCAATTCATAGTCTACACTAATGCTGTTGGTTGTGCTGCTTCCGGAAGCACCGGCAAGGAAGTAATTTGATAAGCCACATTGGTTTGTCCCTGGCACATAATAGTATCGCCAGTGATCAGACCCGGCTGGGAAGGAGGATAATTCCCGACGGTCACGGAAAATGATGATGGTGTGCCGTTTCCACATTGATTACTTCCGCTCACGGTAATATTCCCGGATTGGGCAGAGGAGCTGAAATTGACCGGAATACTAACGGTATTTCCTGAACCGGTCACACCAGACGGGAATGTCCATGTATATGAATTCACATCTGTTATAGGTGAAGTATTGTATTGTAACCCGTTAAGTCCGGGACAAATCTCAGAGTAGCCGGTGATTGGGTTTGCTGTACCAGGTACAGTGTGAACATTAAGTTGTACTGAATTGCTGTTAGTTGTGCCATATGCATTGGTGACCTTACAGAAATAATAACCTGAATCCTGATATTGAATATTGTTTAAATTCAGGATGTTACTGGTCTGTCCTGTGATTTCGTTACTATTCTTTACCCACTGGTATGATAAACCTGATCCATATGATCCCACTGAGAAACCAGCTGAATCACCCAGGCATTTAACAATGGCAACAGGTTGTAAGGTAATGATAGGTAACATAGTAACATAGATTGTCACTTTTTTGGCGAAAGGCTGAGGATTAGGAAATACTGTACTGTTATGGACAGTAATATAATAGAAATAATTTGAATTTAAAACAGGAGTGGTAAATGAACTGCCGGTAAATACATGAGTGGTAAGGGCAAGATCTGAGTACCACTCGAAAACAGGGCTGGATATGGTTGAGCTTTGGGCTGTAAGTGTTACGGCGCTTCCAGCATAAATTGTAGTATCATTGATTAATATGTTGGATGCAATTGCATATGGGACCTCCACAGCCCCCACACAGGGAGGATTGGCCCTGACAACCCCTCTTTGATCAGTGAGACCAGCATAGGCAGGGTTTCCTTTTCCTACAGCCGGGTTTTGAAAATTATAAACTGTTAACATACAAGTCTTTGAATGCCCGCCATTATCGGACAGATTGCTGATCCAGTTTGACATTCCTGGCAACCCTGTTGTTGTTGTACCATTATCATCGTAATATGTTGAAGATGAACCGGAATTTAATATTGAATTCCTGATGTTATTTGGGATACCAGGTATATAGTTATATATCAATGAATTATAAAGATATAGTTGTGCACCTCCATTATTAACTAATTGCGATATTGTCGAATTCGATATCCTGAGCAAATAATTAGTTGAGTTATATATTTGAATGTCCGTACTATTATTATTATTCCAAAAAGTGCAGTTATCAATTGAAAGGGTAGCAGAAGTAACGTATAACGTACTTAAATAACCCGAATGATTACTTATAGTACTGGATATGAGTTCAAGAGAACCAAAAGCCGCATAAATAGCATTTGCATCAATAGTAGAACCATTCAATGTTAAGGTACAATGAGATATAGTCAAGTTGCAATTATAAGAATAAATTGCCCCTCCATGCCCCGACCCTAATATATATGAATGGCAATAATTTCTTTCTAAAATGGAGTTTTGTATTACAAGTGAGCAGTTAATGGCATATATTCCTCCTCCATTGTAATCAGTAGTTTCAGTACCACTAGCATATCCAAGTGTTATTTTAAAACCGTCTACCAAGGATGGACCACCATTCCCTGAAATTGCCCAAACCACATGATAACAATTATCAAGACTGTCACCAGGGCCAATGTTTCCGCTCATGATAGTCAGGTTAGAATAAGGATCACGGGTGACTGATAATGATGTGCTGAGATTATTCCCGTTAGCCGTAGCCGGATATCCTCCTAATAGTTTGACTCCCTGAATCAGATGAAAACAGTAGGTTCTGACATCAGTAGGTGAGGTATTATTATTATTATCACGTGTTGGTAAATATGTTCCGGCGGCAATATGAACAGTATCACCAACGGCAACATTGAAAAGTAAGGCAGACAGGTCCTGTACCGCATTATTCCAGCAGTTTCCGCTTGCTGTATTATTTCCGTCTGATTTTACAAACCAGTGGTCCGTATGTCTGGTAGTGAAAGATATTGTGGAACATCCTGTACCGAATCCTGTTGGATTTTTTGGAACTATTTTCCAATAATAAGTTGTATTGGACAACAGATCAACAATATTATAACTGGTATTTGAAGTGCTGTCATAAAAAGGAGGGTCGGGACTTGTTCCAAAATACAGGTAATAATAAGTAGTGTATGGAACAGAGCTCCAGCTCAAATTCTGGTACGTAAGTGCATTGATTGTGGAATCAGGTGGTGTGTAGGTGGCAGGACAAGCAGAACCCGTGGTAAATGTACGGGTGGTACATCCGTTGGCTGTGCCGTTGGAGTTTCTGGCTACGATCTTCCAGTAATAAGTGGTGAATTCTGAAAGCATTCCTGTATTGTAAGTGAGGCTGGTCTGATTGATGATGAAAGGAGATGTGGGATTTGTTCCGAAATATACATCATAACTGGTGGCATTACCTCCATTTGTCCATGAAAGAGTTGTATTTATTGGTAAAGAAATTGCATTATCTGCCGGTGCAGTTAAATTGGCGCAGGATGGCAGGTTGGCTGAAATTGAAAATCTGACTGTCGGCCGTTCATAAGTATAGGTTGAAACAGTTGAAGCACCGCACTGATTCACCGTATTATCTACTCCTATTACATAGCTTGTGAAACCGGGATCATTAATGTAAATGGAAGCATTGGGGTTAGTTGCACTGGGAGTAGTGATACTATTACAAATATCAATGATTATATTCGAAAAACCATCCCATTGGAATGATGTTGAAAATGTATGTGTGTTCCAGCCGGTACTAACCGAATACGAGGCATATGTCTTGACTTGCGTTAATCCTGTATTGGAAAAAGTTGAAATCCAGGTAGATGATGTCTGTTTCATTTTAATAGTATAACCGGGAAGCGGACTACTATTATTTATTGCCACCACATCAAAAGCTATTGAGGTGATATTTCCCCCGACAGGAGCACCAGCACTGATTAATTCAGATGCCAGTACCAGAATCTGCTGGTGTGTACTGGCATATTGCCTGGAATATGCAGTCGGAATTTGTGTACCGGTATTATAGCTGATAGTTGAACCTACAGTGACTGTCTGGGATTGCACAGTATTAGTGCAGCATATTATAAATAAGAATGCAGTTAAGGAAACAATAATCTTTTTCATAATTATTGAGTATTAAATAAGCTAATACAAATAAACTTAAAATTTATCAAATCGTGAAAAGTAAAAATTCAAAAAGGTGTATTAAATAATCAGGGATTGCTACTAATCAGATAATTTAATTTTTAACTCAAAGGACGCAATTGACGCAATAGTAATTTGTATAAAAATCTAACATACAATATTATATATCATTATTAACACTTCTAATCTCTGTTATTAATCATTAGCGCCTTTGGCGTCTTTTGCGTTAAAATTTATTGATAAAATTGTAATAGATAATTTAAGTTGACAAATTTAACCGTCTTTTAAATGATTAAATAAAACAAAGGGAACAGGAAAATCCAGATAATATCTACCAGGTGCCAGTACAGGCCGCTGTTTTCGAGCAAAGTATATCTCACCGGGTTCACTTTACCTTTCTTAATATACCTGAGAATGAACCCGATAAAAACAGCTCCTACGATTACATGCACACCATGCAGACCTGTCATGAAAAAGTACAGGATAAAGAACAATGATTCACCATGACTGAGTTTATAGAATTCTTCCATTCCGGGAAACAGGCCGTGATGAAATTTTGTTTGCCATTCAAAAAATTTATTCACAAGAAAAATAATGGCACATAAAATGGTTAAGAGTAACAGGGTCCTTGCCTGCTTTACTTTACCTTTCTGCATTGACGACACAGCCATTGCCACGAAGTAACTACTGGTCAGAAGGATAATTGTATTGATGGCGCCGATTACCACATTCAGTTTGATTGATCCTTCGTGAAAATCAACCGGGTGCATATTTCTGTACACAGCGTAAACCAGGAATAATCCTCCGAAGAGGATAACCTCTGTGAACAGGAAAATCCACATTCCCATCCTTTGTCCTTCATCATCGCGATGTTCAGTCAAATGAACATGATTTGACGGTTCAATTTCCATTTCTTTACCTGATATTTATTGATTCATATTATTGCAGTCTTTCTGATAGGCTTATTTCAATTCTTTGTCTTTGTCCTTGTTCTAGTCTTTGTCCTTGTCTGTTTTCTGACTAAGTCAAAGACTAAGATTAAGACTAATTTTATTCATTTTTAATCCCCCTGGCGATTTGATTCATTGATTAATAGTTGTACGGTGCTTCGGTAACAGTTGGTATGGTTTCAAAATTTTCTTGTGATGGAGGTGATTCCGTTTGCCATTCAAGTGTTTTTCCATTCCATATGTTATCTGTGGCTGGCTGTCCTTTTCTTACCCCTTTCACCAGGTTATAAAATATTATAAATAGACCAGTTGCCAGTATCCATGAACCAACAGTAGAGAGCCTGTTGAGGTTGGTGAACTGAGGCAGATAATCATAATAACGACGGGGCATTCCTTCGATACCCATGATGAACATAGGAATGTAAAGCAGGTTAAAACCAACAAAGAGGATGGCCCAACCAATGATGGCAGTTTTAAAGTTGTAAATCTTGCCGTAAATTTTGGGAAACCAATAGTGAACGGCTCCCAGGAAAGCAAATCCTGTTCCTCCGAACATGGTAAAATGAAAATGTGCTACCACAAAAGAGGTTGCATGAACATGAATATCGGTAGCCAGCGCTCCCACAACCAGACCGGTAAGTCCGCCAATCATAAACAGAAAAATGAAAGACAGGGCGTAAACAAGAGGCGGTTTCAGATCAATGGAACCTTTGTACATTGTGGCAACCCAGTTAAAAATTTTAACACCGCTTGGAACAGCAACCAGGAATGTGATAAATGAAAAAACAACTCTGGCGGTATCACTCATACCTGATGTAAACATGTGATGACCCCAGACAAAATAACCTACAAAAGCAATGGCAAGTCCTGAGACCACGATAGCTTTGTACCCGTAAATATATTTACGGACAAACACCGGTATGATTTCCGAAACAACTCCCATGGCAGGTAAGACCATTACATAAACCGCAGGATGTGAATATATCCAGAACAGGTGTTGGTAGAGGATAGGGTCGCCGCCAATGGCCGGGTCGAAAAAGCCGACACCAAGTGTACGTTCCACAACGATCATCAGAAGGGTGATCCCGACAATGGGAGTGGCAAGCACCTGTATCCAGGCGGTGGCATAAAGCGACCATGGAAAAAGAGGCATTTTGAACCAGCTCATACCCGGGCAACGCATGCGGTGAATGGTGGTGAGAAAATTCACACCGGTGAGGATGGATGAAAATCCGAGAACAAACGCAGCAAGTACGGCAACTGTGACATTAGTGCCTGTTTTAATGCTGTAGGGAGCATAAAAAGTCCATCCGGTATCGGCAGGTCCATGTCCGAACAATAAGGTTGACAAAGCAAGTAATCCACCAAGGACATACAGGTACCATGACAAGAGGTTTATTTTGGGAAATGAAACATCCTTTGCCCCGATCAGCAATGGTAGGGTGAAATTACCGATGGATGCTGGAATTCCGGGAATAATAAACAAAAAGATCATGATAACACCATGCAGGGTGAAGACCTGGTTGTATGTCTGTGCTTTCATGATGGTCTCACCAGGGGCTATCAGTTCAAGTTTCATGGCAAGTCCGAGTAAAACACCAACTATAAAGAAAGTGGCTATTGAATACAAATATAATAGCCCAATTTTCTTGTGGTCGGTTGAAGTTATCCACGACAGGATTCCTGTGTATTTACCGGTAGGCTCGCGAAAACTTGGCTGTTTTCTTATGGCAGCTTGTTCTGTCATATATTCATGTTTTTAATTTCTGGATTTAAAGCTCAAAACCATAAATATTAGCTAATTGTTCACATTTTTCTTCTTTGAAAATACAAGGTAAAGAAAGAAAATTGCAATGAGGGATAAGATAATGGTGGCCGATACTTTCATGATATTAAACACGTACTTTTTCCCCTGCGGGTCGAAGCTGAAACAATACTGTAATACTTTGTTGATGGTAGGTGATGATTTGCCTTTTGCTGATTCAATGATTGCCATCTTCAAATCGAAGGGAAGATAGGTTGTGCCATACAGGTAACGGGTTATTTTACCTGCCGGGCTCAGAACAATGAGTGTTGCGGCATGAATAAAATCCCTTCCCTGTTTTTTATATTTAAAACCAACACCATCGGTCAGCCTGGCAATGTTTGAACTATCAGCGGTAAAGAAACGCCATCCGTCATCCGGTACAGGTTTGGTCACCTGTTTTACATAATTCTTCCTTTTTGCTTTTGCCAGGTCTGATTTTTCAGAAGAGTTAAAACTGACAGACAGAACCTGGTAATCTTTACCTAACTTCAGGTCGCATCTGCTGATCACTTCAGCCACACCGTCAAGCAGGGGGCTGCATATTCCAGGGCAGGTAAAATAAACCAGCGTCAGCACAGTAGGTTTATCGACCAGTTCGCCAAGCCTTACATCCTTTCCGTTTTCATCCTGTAAAACAATATCCTTGGCTACAAACTGGTCCAGTTTTTCATAGATACCGATTTCCTGCTCCTGAGCCCGTAAGGAGTACACGAGCAATATAGTCAGGCCGAAAAGAAATGGTTTTTTCATAGAAATAATTTTTACTATTCTGGTTTTTAAATCGCTAAATTTCAGGAATCAGGATGAATTATGAGTTATGAGTTTCAGAGTTTCAGAGTTCCAGAGTTCCAGAGTTTCAGTGCTTCAGAGTTTCAGAGTTTCAGAGTTTCAAAGTTCCAGAGTTTCAAATGTCACTTCGTCACTCAGTCGCCCCATCGCTTAGTTCGCTTAGTTCGCCCCGTCACTCAGTCACTTCGTCGCCTTATCGCTTAGTTCGCTTAGTTCGCCCTGTCGCTTAGTTCGCCCCGTCCCTCAGTCACTTGGTCGCCTCGTCGCTTAGTTCGCCCCGTCGCTTAGTTCGCTTCGTTCGCCTCGTCTCTTCGTCACACTGTCTCTCAGTCACTCAGTCACTTATTTAATCCCGATCATCACACCCAGCTTGACCGAGCCGCTTTGGTTTTTCAGGTTATATAGTGTGGCATCTTTATAGATATTATTAAGCCCTGTCGTTAATCTCAGGTCGCAGAATATGTTTGCATCAAATGAACCAGATTCAAGTACAGGGTATGTATATCCGCAGCCAAATGAAAAACCAAAATCAGTAGAGTTCATGGAACTTTTAATGTCGTTATCAGAGCTTTGTGATCCCGGGATGGTGGATGATATTGTATTGACAGCCTTATTCAGGATTCCGATGCATGGTCCTCCGTTTACGTAAAAATGATTGCTGCCGCCAAGGAAATATTTTACCATCACAGGAATGGTAATATATGTGAGTACGATATTTTGCTTTACATCATAACTGGGTGGAACATCTGCATAAGTTGTCTTTATGGTAAATCCTTTGGTTTCAAGATTCAGGTCGAGCTGAAATCCCAGTTTCTGGTCGATCATATATACCCCGAAAATGCCCATGTTGTACCTTGACCCGATGCTCCGGTGTTCAAGGACTCCCGTGACAATGGAAATAGTATAACCTCCCTGTATACCGGCAAGTATTTTAGGTCCTTTTTTGCTGGAATGGCGTTTTTTTAATAATGCCTGGTCGGACAGAAAATTACTTTCCGCAATAGTCTTAATAAGGTTGTTGTGTGTAGTTAATAATGTAGATTTATCATTTCCTGACCCGGTCCCGGTTCCGGCGCTAAGTCTTAATGAGGATGAAGCCATTATTATAAGACAAAGCACAGATAAAGAAATTATTTTTTTCATATTCCTTGATTTTATGTTTTGCCTCAAAAATAATAGAATTATGTTGCAAAACTTATTGATGGCTGAAAATTTTCGCAAAATGCTTCATTAGTTATTGTTCAGTTTATTTAGATTGGCGCTGAAGACTTTTTGCTTTTCAGTTTTCTTACCGCAGTCTTATGGCCTTTAGCATTTTTACCGGATTTATCTTCATAAAATTATTTGCGGCGTTAGCGACTTTTGCGTTTAAATATTAAAGCGAAAGATGACAGGTTTCAATATTATCCCAGGTCTGCAATAATAAAATTAGTTATTTTGTCAATTATTGATGTTATTCGAACACCATGATTTGATTTTACAAAGGAAATGCTCCTGAAACCCCCGGAATACCTATGAGCAAAAAAGATCATCGTCCTCAGCAAATCATTGAGAAGGTGGAGATACTGGATGCAGTAGCCGAAGGTAAATCCATTGCAAGAATAGATGAGATGGTTGTATTTGTGACAAATGCTGTTCCGGGTGATGTGGTTGACATTCGTATTACCAGAAAGAAAAAGAACTATATTGAAGGTATCCCTGTGAAATTTCATCATTATTCTGACATCAGGACAGAACCGAGGTGTGAACATTTTGGTCTTTGCGGAGGATGCAAATGGCAGAATATGATTTATTCCGAACAACTGCGCTATAAACAAAAACAGGTACTGAGCGATTTTCAGCGTATTGGTAAGGTTGAGATGCCCGATGTAAAGCCTGTTATTCCTTCTCAGGATATTTACTTTTACCGGAACAAGCTCGATTATGCTTTCTCAAATTACCGTTGGATATATGAAAATGAGAACACTGAAAATTTTGCCCCCGAAGAATTTAATGCCCTGGGATTTCATATTCCCGGCCGTTTTGACCGTGTGTTTGACGTAAAATACTGCCATCTTCAGCCTTCGCCATCCAATGAGATCAGGCTTGCCATTAAAGATTATGCCGTTCGTAACCGGCTCACTTTCTTTGACCTGAAAAGAAATAACGGCTTCCTGAGAAATATTGTGATTCGAACTACCACCATTGGGGAAACCATGCTTATCGTGGCTTTCTATTACGAGGACAAAAATGAAATTGACAAATTGATGGGCTTTATTTCCGGAGGATTTCCTTCAATCACTTCATTGATGTATGTGATCAACCCCAAAGGCAATGATACTTTCTTTGACCTTGAGGTAAGACTGTTTGCAGGTCATGATTACATAACCGAGGAAATGGAAGGTCTAAAATTCAGGATAGGACCCAAATCTTTTTATCAGACCAATTCAATGCAGGCTCTCAGGTTGTTCTATGTCGCAAGGGAGTTTGCCGGATTGAGTGGCGCTGAAACTGTGTACGACCTGTATTCCGGTACCGGTACGATTGCTAATTTCATTTCATCTGATGCAACTAAAGTGATCGGTGTAGAAAATATTCCCGAAGCAGTGGAAGATGCCCGTGTCAATTCCCGGATCAATGGAATTCAAAATACTACGTTTTTTAAGGGAAATATTGAAGATGTGCTCACCGATCAGTTTTTCTCGGAGAATGGATTCCCTGATGTGATCATTGCGGATCCACCGAGGGTTGGCTTACATCCGGCGGTAGTGAAAGCTCTCCTGAAATCATCCGCACCTAAAATAGTCTATGTCAGTTGTAACTCTGCCACCCAGGCCCGCGATGCATCAATGCTCAACGAAAAATACAGGCTTACAGCCATTCAGCCCGTCGATATGTTTCCTCATACTCATCATGTAGAAAATGTCATTCTCCTTGAGATGAAATAATCCCGGAATTTTTTTGGAATCAGGTATCAAGTATCAAGTATCAGGATGAGGAATGAGTGAAAAAGTTCCAGAGTTCCAATGTTTCAGAGTTCCAATGTTTCAGTGTTCCAATGTTTCAGTGTTCCAAAGTTTCAGTGTTTCAGAGTTTCAAAAGTCTCTTTGTTACTTAGGCGCTTAAGACAGCAAACTTACCAACATGTTGTCGCTAATCTTATTCCCGTGAAACGGATTTAATTTTCAAATTTGCACATTTTCAAATTAATTTAGTCCCTTCGTCCCTCAGTCTCCCCGTCCCTTCGTTCGCCCCGTCGCTTCGTTCGCTTCGTTCGCTTCGTTCGCTTCGTTCGCTTTGTTCGCTTCGTTCGCTTCGTTCGCTTCGTTCGCCCCGTCGCTTAGTTCGCTTCGTTCGCCATGTCGTCACCTCATCACAAAACCAATTTCGGTTTGATAAATAACAATGTTGCTGATAAAATTGTAATTTTGCACTTTAAATATATTAGGAATATGAAAAAAGTTTTATTTTTTTCCTGCATGATTCTGCTTCCCTGGTTCATACGGGCACAGAGCATAGTAATCAATGAACTGATGGCAAAAAACAATTCCACGATTACGGATAACATGGGTGAATACGATGATTGGTTTGAAATTTACAATTATGGTCTTACAACGGTAGATATCGGAGGTTTTTATGTGACCGACAGTTTGCCGGACCCAAGTAAGTATTTGATCCCTACCGGGAATGATGCCACAAAAATTGCTCCGGGCGGATTCCTGCTGATATGGGCCGATAGTCAGCCTGAACAGGGGGTGTTGCACGTTGGTTTTAAATTAAGCGCTTCCGGCGAACAGCTTGGTATCTTCAAACCGGATCTGACGGTAATTGACCAGGTAACATTCAGCGCCCAGAATGCTGACGTTTCTTACGGAAGGCTCACTGATAATTCGCCCACCTGGGGATTTCTGCCAAGCCCGTCGCCGGGCTGGTCCAATAACCCGGATTATATTTATCTTTCAACCGATTCAGTAAATCTGAGTTCGGTGAATGGGAGTAATGCTGTGATTGTGGTTCATTCCAATGTTGCATGGACTGCTTCGTCAAACCAGGGCTGGCTGAGTGTTGCACCATCAGGTGGTACCGGTATTTTACAGGTTACTGTGACTGCCACGGCCAATACTTCTGTCAGTTCACGTACTGCCACAGTCACATTCCAGGCTTCCGGCGCAACTACGCAAATACTTACAGTCAACCAGATCGGTGACATTCCCTTACTGGAAGTATCTGACAATTCTGTGACGTTAGATTATCATGCCAACAGTACAGCGACCGTTGACATCTTTTCAAATATCAGCTGGACTACCAGCAGTGACCATGCCTGGTTACAGGCTACGCCTTCAGGCGGATCTAACAGCGGGACTCTTACACTGACAATTACTTCCCAGAATCCTGCAAGTATCAACAGGGTGGCAACTCTTACCATTTCCGGGCCAGGTGTGACTGACAAAACAATATCGGTTACCCAATTAGGTACACCTGCCCTTCCTACGATTGTTATCAATGAGCTTATGTCAAGTAATAGCAGTGTAATTACCGATAATCACGGGGAATACGAAGACTGGGTAGAAATATTCAACTTTGGCTCAGCGCCGGTCAACCTGGCCGGACTGTATTTTACCAATAACCTGCTGGAACCGCTCAAATACCAGATGCCTTCAGGGAATGATTCCACAATTCTGGCCGCGGGAGAATTCAAAGTGCTTTGGGCTGACAATAATACAGCACAGGGAATTCTTCACCTCAATTTCAAGCTGAGCCAGAGTGGCGATTATTTTGGCATCTATCTTTCTGCAGATTATGTGATTGACAGTATTAGTTTTCCATTTATTGCAACCAATACTTCCTACGGAAGATATCCGGACAACTCAGGTACCTGGTATGGATTTTACGATCCGACACCAGGCGCTACCAATATCTTAAAAGTTGAAGAATACAAGGGCAGCGACCTCAGATTATTTCCTGATCCGGTAAGCGAAAACCTGAATATTGACATGGGAAATGCATCAGACGCAACAGTTGAGATTATAGATTTTTCAGGTAAAACAGTCCTTTCAGGAAATTACCATGAAAACCTGGTTCAGGTCAATGTCAGCAACCTTACCGGCGGAATCTACATGATCAGGATAAAAAATGCCGGGACCATTTATTGTGGGAAAATCATCATTGACAGGTAGACTATTAGGCTGAAGACTTTTAGACTGTAGGGTTTTCATTTAAGGATTTTATTAAACCTAACAGCCTACAGTCTTATAGTCTAAAGTCTAAATGACCTGAATATCTAAAAGTTTACAAGTTAATTAATTCAATAGGAGAATCAATCATGGCAAAAGATAAAGAGAAAAGCAAAAAAAGAAAGTATGTTTATTATTTCGGCGGGAAAAAAGCAGAAGGTGAAGCCGGAATGAAAAACCTTTTGGGCGGCAAAGGCGCAAATCTTGCAGAAATGGTAAATATCGGACTTCCCGTTCCTGCAGGATTTACCATCACTACCGAAGTATGTACAGCCTATTATGATAACAATAAAAAATATCCTTCAGAACTTAAAAAACAGGTACTGGATGCTTTAAAAATGACCGAGGCAGAAATGGATGCAAAATTTGGAGATAAAAAGAATCCCCTGCTTGTATCTGTCCGTTCCGGAGCCCGCAGTTCCATGCCGGGAATGATGGAAACCGTCCTGAATGTAGGTTTGAATAATGAAACCCGCGAGGGACTGATAAAGAAGACAAATAATGCCCGCTTTGTATATGACAGCCAGCGCAGACTGATACAGATGTACAGCGATGTGGTCATGGAAAAAGCTGCAGGCATAGAAACTGAAGAAGGTAAAGGAGTGAGAGTTCAGTTAGAACATGAACTGGAAAAAATGAAAAAGGCCCGCAAGGCTAAAGACGATACTGATCTTACGGCAGATGATCTGAAGGCGCTGATTGAGATTTACAAGAAAAAAGTAAAACAGGTATTAGGAAAACCATTCCCGGAAGATCCCATGGAGCAATTGTGGGGCGCCATTGGCGCTGTGTTCCAGAGCTGGATGGGCAGGCGTGCTATTGCCTACAGGCGTATCGAAAGTATTCCAGATAACTGGGGTACTGCAGTTACCGTTCAAAGCATGGTTTTCGGAAATATGGGCGATACATCTGCAACCGGTGTTGCTTTTACCCGTAACCCCGCCACCGGTGATAATTATTTCTACGGTGAATGGCTGCCCAATGCACAGGGAGAGGATGTGGTGGCAGGTATCCGCACTCCCAACCCGATCAACGAAATTGGGAAATCAGAACATACCGGCCACCTCAAATCCCTGGAAAAAGCCATGCCAAAAGCATATAAACAGCTTGATGCAATCCAGAAATCACTTGGAATTCATTACCATGACATGCTTGATATTGAATTTACCATACAGGACCAAAAGCTTTATATGTTACAATGCCGTATCGGCAAACGAAACGGGACGGCTGCTGTGAAGATGGCCCTTGATATGCTGAAGGAAAAACTGATTGATGAAAAAACAGCCGTAATGCGTGTTGCTCCTTCCCAGTTGGAAGAGTTGCTTTTTCCTCTGCTTGATCCAAAAGCAGAAGTCAAAGCCGGCGCTCTGTGCAAGGGATTGCCAGCCGGCCCGGGCGGTGCAGTGGGGAAAATCGTTCTTACCGCAGCCGACGCAGTGGAAGCAGTAAAGAAAGATAAATCGGCAAAAGTGATATTAGTCCGTGAAGAAACCAACCCGGAAGATATTGAAGGGATGCGTGCTGCACAGGCAGTTCTTACTGCCCGCGGGGGAATGACATCACATGCCGCACTGGTAGCCCGCGGATGGGGTAAATGCTGTATTGTCGGCGCTGCCGATGTTAAGATTGATTTTACTACCCGTACAGTACACATTAAGGGCGAAGTGCTGAAAGAAGGCGACTGGATTTCACTCAATGGTACCAAAGGTACTGTTTACAAAGGACAACTTTCGACAGTGAGCGCTACCGAGAACCAGGACCTCGTGAAATTCATGAAAATAATTGATAAATACCGTCGCCTTAAAGTACGTACAAATGCTGATACTCCTGAAGATGCAAAGAAAGCACGCGAATTCGGCGCCGAGGGAATTGGTTTGTTCCGTACCGAACACATGTTCTATGGAAAACACAGCGAGAAACCCCTGTTTTTCCTGCGTAAAATGATTATTTCTTCTACCGAGGCAGAAAGACGTGCAGCCCTTGATGAGCTTTTCCCATATGTTAAAAAAGATGTAAAAGGAACGCTGATAGCCATGGACGGACTCCCCGTCACTTTCCGCACTCTCGATCCTCCGCTTCATGAATTTGTTCCGGAACAAAGAGCAGAACGTGAAAAACTTGCCAGAGCGCTTAAAATCAGTATGAGCCAGTTTCGGGAAAGAGCTGATAAACTTCACGAAGTAAACCCGATGATGGGACACCGCGGTGTGCGGCTCGGTATTACCTATCCTGAGATTACTGAAATGCAGATCAGGGCAATATTTGAAGCAACTGCTGAACTGCTTATCGCTGGTAAGAAGCCCTTCCCCGAGATCATGATCCCCGTTACCTGCATTGAAACTGAACTTGCCCACCAGTACGAAATATTCAATAAAGTATACCCCGAGGTTTGTAAGAAATTCAAATTAAAGGAAATACCACATCTGATCGGAACTATGATTGAAATTCCGCGTGCAGCGCTGGCCGCAGCTAAAATTGCTGAATATGCACAGTTCTTCTCCTTTGGTACCAACGATCTTACCCAGATGACCTTTGGCTTCAGCCGCGATGATGTGAGTTCATTTATGGGTGATTACCTCAGCAAAAAGATTCTCAAAGTGGATCCATTCCAGATTCTCGACCAGGACACTGTGGGTGAACTGATGAAAATCGCCTGTGATCGCGGACGTAAAACACGGCCGGGTATTAAATTAGGTATTTGTGGTGAGCATGGAGGCGAACCTTCTTCTGTTGAGTTCTGCCATCGCTTGGGACTTACATACGTGAGCTGTTCACCATTCCGTGTGCCTATTGCCCGCCTGGCCGCTGCTCAGGCTGCCATCAGGGACTTACCTGCCGGTAAAGATCCAGCATCAAAAAAGAATAAAAAAGCAAAATCAACTGGTAAGATAAAATCAAAGAAAAAATAATATTCCATCGAAACAAAGGCACCTTTACAGGTACTTAAGACAGCTAACTTACCAACATGTTATCGCTAATCTTTTTCCCGCGAAAAGATTTTAATCCGCCTCAGGTGGATCAAATTTTCAAATTAATTCAGCGCCTAAGTTGCATAATACGCAACCATTAATCGTCTATTATTGTTATTGGTTTATTGAATTGATCGGAATGCATTAATTTTGATGTTTATTATTTTTTTTCAGGATGAAAAAAATATTATTTTTTATATTACTGATAATTATACAACTACAGGTATTTTCTCAATATCCGCCCTGGCATTTTATCAATACAGCCGGGAATTCACATATTGTGGGGGTTCCCGATACAATTCCTATCACTATTGATGGATTACAAATGCAACCCGGCGATTATATCGGAGCATTCTATTATGATGAATCAGGAAACCTGAAATGCGGTACAGGTTCAGGCTCAGCACCTTTTATAGGAGGAATGGTTCTTACTGGTTCATTCAATGCTGCTACTATTTGGGGATCTGAGCCCGATGTTTCTGATGGGTTTCAAATCGGAGAAGAATTTAAATGGAAAGTTTGGAGAGCCTCGGACGGCAGTGTATTTGACGCAGAAGTCTCCTACAATCATTCAATACCGGCAATTCCTGATTCCCAGTTTTTTGAACCCAACGGGTTAAGTTTGCTTTCTTCACTTATATCATTTAGTATCCCGGGCATTGACATGAGCCTGAATACTATCCTGACACCTCAGTCAGGATGCGGTCAGTTACAGGAACCTGTCTCTGTTCTTCTGGAAAACCATGATACTGTATTTGCCACCGGATTTGATGTGTCTTATATTTTTATGGGCGATACCATTTCCCATCTGTTTACGGATACCCTCTGGCCTCATACCACCGTGGTATATACCTTTTCACAGACGGTTGATATTTCAGTGCCGGGCGATTATTACATTCAGGCATTTGTAAACATGCCTGGGGATGTGAATCCTACCAACGATGCGAAAGACAAAGATGTAATAGTTTCGTCATTTCCCGTGGTAACCATCGGGGGGGATAAAACCATCTGTGACGGACGGTTCCAGATGATATACACAGATTCGCTTTTTACCGCTTATCTCTGGAGCAACGGGAGCACCGACAACAGGATATTTGCTTATGACCAGGGATATTATTCCGTAACAGTTACTGATGCATCCGGCTGTCATGCCACCGACAGTATGTTTCTTACCGTTAATCCCAACCCTGTTATTGATTTAGGCCCTGATTCGAGTTTCTGTGAAGGAAACAGCCTGGATATTTTCATTAACGGGAACTTTGCTAATTATCACTGGAACGATAATACCAGCCTGCCAAACCTGCATGTTACCAATCCCGGAATTTACAGTGTGACTGTGACCGATCAGAATGGTTGTTCCGCTTCCGACTCCATTCATATTCTTGAGATTCCTTTGCCTGTTCCTGCAATCCATGATACGGTATACACACTATTACCGGATACACTTTTAAATGCCGGACCAGGCTTCTCTACATACCTGTGGTCAGACGGATCCACCAAACGCACATTACCTGTTAATTACTGGGGAACTTACTCTGTAACTGTTACTGACCATGATTGTACCGGTTATGGGTCTGTAACTCTGGTACAGGCTGCTTCAAATGCGATTTTCCCTAATCCTGCAATAGGTATCGTTCATCTGGTTTTTACCAATGACAGTATCATGCAAGTGAAAATATACAACAGCGTAGGACAAATTGTCCTGAGTTACAGGATAAGTAAAATTAACCGCTACGATATTGATTTCAGCGATTTAAGCAAAGGATTATATATCATTGAAATGATGACAGCTCATAGCAAAGTCACAAAAAAACTGATAAAAATTTAAGGGTATCAGGTATCAGGATGAATAATAAGTTATGAGTTATAAATTATGAGTTATGAGTTATGAGTTTCTAAGTTTCATTAGTCTCCCCATCCCTTAGTCGTTCTATCGCTTAGTTCGCCCCATCGCTTAGTTCGCCCCATCGCTTAGTTCGCCCCATCGCTTAGTTCGCCCCATCGCTTAGTTCGCCTGGTCTCTTAGTCACTCAGTCAGTTCCGGTAACGGATCACTGGTACAACCATCAGGCTTCCTGATATTCAGAAAATTTGAAATAGTCGGTGCAATACTGGTTTGGGACACATGGCGGCTTACCGTGACACGGTTAAGTTTCCAACCGTACCAGATCAGCGGAACAGAGGGACAGTCAACTGTCGATATTTCTTCAGGCATATCATTCACTTCAGAACAACCCGGTTCGAGTAACAGAAAAATATCACCACATCGTTTTGAATAATAATTGGACTGTACAGCCATGAGTCCTGAAATACCGCTCAGACCATTGAAAATCCTGCGGGAAGGGATAGCCGCTGAAATACCTGAAAATTGCGACATGAACCTTGCTGCTTCTTCCTCAAAATCAGCAAGTGATATTTTCGAATCTTCAATCTGTATCTGATTAAGGAATAACTGACGGTTGAAGTACTTCTTCACCCAGTCGCCCGGGTGGTAAACGGCATTTAGGTAAGCTTTTAGCAGGATCATGGCCCTGTCCGGATCGAAAGTACCGGCTGGAATTTTATTACTGCTGATCAGCTTTGCATCAACCGGTGAGCCATGCATGGAAGTAAGAAATAATACCAGGTTTTCTTTTCCTACCTGCTCATCCAGGAATTGCAGAAAATGAGCTATTTCCTTATCGAGCCGTAAAAAGGCATCTTCCTTTTCAGCCGATAATTCACCGTACTTACGGCTGATAAGTCCTGGAGAAGAAAAATTGATGTATAGGATATCCGGATCATTGTCCTTGCCAAGGGTTTCGCTGACAATGGTTTCGAGGGCAAAATCCTTTACAAGATTATTGCCAAACGGTGTTACAGCCAATGATTCATATGATGTGACTTTAGCTTCATTTTTCCTGAATGAACAGGTGAAATATGCGGGATCCTCCTTACACGGACTATGATCACTCTCAATGCTTTCAGTATAAGCAGCCAATGGTAACAGGGATTTCCATTCTTTATTAAGATACAGGGAGGGTAAGTTCTTTCTGTTAAACCCGGCAGCCCAGGATGGAATATTTTCCATGTAATATGTGTTGCTTATCCAGCAGCCGGTGGAAAAGTCGAACCACCATACTTCATCGGCAGCATGCCCGCCTAATATTACGGAGGTTTCAGGAAAGAGGGAAATACTGATCACACGTGATTTGTTCCTGCCTGATAATTTCATCTCATCACCGGTGGTTTTGCTTACCAGGTTGGCAGGGGAATATGATTTAATTGCCGGACTGCTTCCGACCGGTTGATAATTCCCGGTTTCACAACAGTTAACTATTTTATTCATGGTTGGATCATACCATGAATCCGATACGATACCATGTACCTGAGGGTTACAGCCGGTAGCTATGGTTGCTGCACCGGCTGCAGTACCGGTAAGCAGGTAATCATATTCAGCGTTTTTATAATTGCCTCCTTCGTTTACCAGTCTTTTAAAACCGTTATCATCCAATTTATCCCAGTAGCGGTATAATTCATCACTGTTCATCTGCTCAATAATCAGTCCGATCACAAGCCTGGGCTTTTCAGGGGGAATACGCTTCTGAGCACCGGCAGTCAGAGAAAATACAGTGATCAGGAAAATGGTGAAAAAAACTGATGTCCGGCCGGCAGGTATTTGCATATTATGAAAGTATTTGTAAATTACCATCTTATTCCTGAAATCTTGACGCGTTTTGGCAAAAAATTCCAAAAGACAAAAGACAAATAACAAATAATAAACAATATCAAAATTTCAAATACAAAACAGACTATTTTGAATTTGTCATTTTGTTGATTGATATTTATTTGTAATTTGTATTTTGAGATTTGTGATTTCTTGTTTGGTTCTGGCTTGTCCAGGTTAGGGTTTAATGCTATTTGAATAATTGAACAGACGAACAATTGAACATTCGAACATCTGAACAATCAGAAAAAATAATATACAGCCAGCAGTGCCCGCAGGTTGCCGACTTCCTTGGTATTCAGTACTTTTCCCTGGGGATCGGAATGGCCATAGGCAGCAACAGTATATTCCAGTTCGCCTGCAAACCGCATCCTGCCTGAGTTGACAATAATACGCGGAGATATTCTGTACAAGTATTTTATATCTATACCACGGATGAAATCACCACCGGTAAAATAATCTACAGCTCCCAGGTTTTCAGTGTACCCAAGGAACAAACCTCCCTGTATCTTTTCGCCGTTTGTATTCATATCTGCCCATACAGAAAAGCAGTTAATGGTAGTGTATTCAAGGTCATTGTGATTAATTCTGATGGTATCGTTGGGATCGGGAGTTTTAAAGGCATATCCTCCGAGCATGGTCAGGTCATAGAGATTCTGACCGGTCACTCCCATACATTTGAAAGTGAGAAAAGGTGACTTATATTTGAGATAAGCCAAATATGAAATTCCTTTAACTTTTTCCCGGGTCATATAAAAGCTGTCGGTTTCAAGCCGGGGTAAAAGTTCCTTGTATCCACCGCCAATACCGGCCAGAAATTCAGTTCCTGTTTCTTTGTCGGTGAGTTTATATTGCAGTTGAAGCTGAATATCCGGTAACCCTGAGTTTCTCAGGGACGCAGATCCTCCGGGGCTGGTAAAATCACGCTGTGAGAGTAAGGCAGCAAGAAATGTGATATCACCTAATGACTGGTTCAGCCTGATTTGCGGGTTTCGGGAATAAGGCTGGAAAGGAGCTCCGTTATTGAAGGAAATTACTCCGGGCATACAATCGGTATTGAACATCGGGTGCCATGTCTGACCAATGAGTAATTCTGTAGTTTTCCAGTTCAGTTTTACATATGCTTGTCTCAGACTGAATGTATTGATGCCGGCATCTGAGGTACCGGAATATTCACCTTCTATCAATGCAGAAGTCTTTGCCCCGAAAGCATCAGGACCGGTGATATTACCGGTAATTCCTGATTGGATGGAAAGCATATTGAAACCGGCTGTTGCATTTGCATCTTTACCATTCACATCAAGTAATTCGTTCCTGGGATACAACAGGAACTCACCCTCACGAAAGTTCACAGTCTGACGGCTGTCAAAGAAAATATCATTTTTCACATAGCCGCTGAAACTGATCCCGAACTTTTTTTCTTCCTGCGAAAACAGCCAGAGCGGAAGCATAAAAACAATAATAAAAAATAGTTTTTTCATCATTAATAGTTTATTGGTTATTTGAATTGATTGCAATTGCGTCTGTTGCGTTTTTAGCGTTAAATAAATAGGAATGTCAGGTCAATTCATGATTTTGACCTGCGGAACCGTGTCCTGGTTTTGGCATCCATCTTTTCCGTTGCATATTGTATGATCAGGCGGGGAGCAGTATCTTTCCATTTGTACAGGAAATCTTCGGTCAGAACGGGATGTATTTTCCATGCCTCGCGCAGGAACCAACCCATTCCCTGGTGAACCACTCTCTCTTTGTCCATCATCAGTGGTTCGGTGAGTTTAAGGAGTTGACCGCATTCAGCTCCAGATTTTAAATGTTTGATCAGGCTTACCGGGACAGCCCTTCTCCTGAACCTGGATGCAGAGGTGACCCAATCACTGAAATCTATCGGAACAATTATTGATTTTTTCAGGAATACAGATAATATATCACCGCAAATGGCATCGCAATGGGCCCAGTTGTTTACCCCGTGTTCAAACCATGAAGCAATCCCCTGAAAAACCGTTTTATCATATTTTTTTGGTATTGACCGCAACAGGCAGAGTGCCATGGAACCTTCTTCATACCTGCCATTACGGAATAAGTGGTCACCCGCCCTGAGGATGACTTCAGGGATCAGATCATTGTTATCGAGAATTCCGGCACATTCCTGTTCCAATAGTTCCCGGGATACCCCCCAGGCATTGTATTCTTCCTTAAAATACCGGGAGTACTTTTTTACCAGTGCAATATCTCCGTGAGTACTGCAGAAAGCATTTATTTCAGCCGATAATTGATGTTCATTCATAACCGGAATTGAAATCAACCTGCAATGCTGATCTTCTCAAGACGCTGAAAGTCAACTATCTCAATTTCTTTATTGTTAATGTTGATGATGCCTTCGTTCTTGAACTCGATGAGTATCCGGGTGGTCCATTCTTTTGAAAGTCCGGCCAGTTCAGACAGCTCCTGCCTGGTAAGTACCATATTAAATAAGGGTTTCTGAAAAACAGCTTTTGATAAATACAGCAGTGATTCTGCAATCCTTCCATGCATCTGTTTACTTGACAGACTCATGAACTTATTATAAATACCAATGGTTCTTATTGAAAAATCCCTGATGAACTCATTGGCAAATAACCTGTTTTTATAGACTAATTCCTTGAATGCTTCCATCTCGATCATACAGGCGCTGGAATCAGTCAGGGTTGCCAGGGAAAAGTGATGTTTTTTATCAACGTACATTCCAGGTCCTGCAATTAATTCAAAGGGTTGAATAATTTTGAGGATCAGGTCCCTTGAATTATACCCTTCCAGGTAAATCTTGGAAAGACCGGATGTGAGGATTAAAACATGAGTGGAAGGTGACCCTTGTTTGAAAACCACTTCTTTTGCATGATACCTGACTTCAATTTTATTTTTCATGATCATTTCCAGGTCTTCAGGATTTAACAACCTGAAAACAGAACACTTGGAAACACAATCAGTACAATATTCCATTCACTAAATACGATTGATAAAGAACAAAATAACAGGTAATTACTATATAGTCTGTCCATTATTATATTAAATATTTTGATTGACGAATATCGATTAACGATTTTAGATTTTTGACGTTATCATTAAATCAGATGATTACACATACTTCATAAATCAAAAATCGTTGATCCTTGTTCTTAAATCAAAAAAGAACGACTTTAAAGACAAACACTATATAGTTATTTTCAGCAGCAAAATTAATAAGATTTACAAAAAAATGACATATGTTCTGGTTTTTTATGAAATCGATCAAGCTTATCACAAAATAATCCATTAAAACCAGTAACAAATATTCATATTTCATTATGTAGATATATAGAAGTTAGTTATATTTTTACCGCTCAGATTTTTCAATAGAATTTATACAGAAAATTATTAATTTAATACCTTAAAAAATGAGAAGGATTTTATACCTGGTTTTAGCCAATGCTGTGATGTTGCTGATGGTTTATTCATTTTCAGCGTCATTGTCAAGCTGTACAAAAGAAGGACCTACCGGAGCAAATGGTCAGAACGGAACTGATGCAAATTCATGGTGTGTGATGTGTCATACTACTGCAAACATGGATGCGGTTCAAGCAGAATATGTCACATCAAAACATGGTATTGCTGCAACAGTTGCTGAAGGCAACCGCAATACATGCGCAGCATGTCACTCCAACGAAGGATTCAATGAAGTATGGAGAACCGGATGGGATACCACGGCTGTTAATAATGCCATTGCCACCCCGATTGGTTGTCCGACATGTCACGGTGGTGTTCATTTGAATTTTGACACTACCCAGGGATTCGACTATGCTCTTCAGTTTACTGATCCATTCAGGGAGAGGTTCGATTCATCAACGATCAGTAACCTGCATGGAACCAGCTACCTGTGTGCAAAATGTCACCAGGCAAGACTTCCATCTCCATTCCCTACATCACTGTTACTGACCGATTCACTTAAGCCTTCCAGTTACCGTTACGGAACCCATTATGGTGTTATGGCAAATATGTTGTCAGGTCAGGGCCCCTTCAAATTCCCCGGTAGTTTGCCTTATGATAATGATCAGCATACCTCTGTTGCCCAGTGTGCTGACTGCCACATGGCAAAAGCAAACGGAACCCAGTCAGGAGGCCATACCTGGAGAATGAAAAATGACGATGGCAGCGAACATCTTGATGGTTGCAAAAAATGTCACCCCAGCGCTACAAGTTTTGATATCAACGGCAAACAGACTGAAATCGCCGCCCTGATCAAACAACTGGGAGATAAACTCCACGCCATTACCGTTAATGGAGTTACTTTACTTGAAGTTGACAATACTGGTGCATATACAGGTCAGATATGGCCAAGTACTACTACAGCTGTTATGATACCTAACAAATATGCTGCAGCAATGCTCAATTTCCAGTTTGCCATGAGAGACAAGAGTAACGGAGTTCATAATTATAAATTTACCAAAGCTTTACTTCAGAATACAATCGATGCCATATAATCTGAAAGTACAATAATAAAAAAGGCTTTAGCTTACCGAAGTTAAAGCCTTTTTCATTTAACTATTAATTTGATAAAAAAAACTTACTAAAATGAAGAAATATAGATACTTAATTCTGTTTGTATTCATATTACCGGTGATAATTGTGTCCTGCGAATATGAATTTGTTCAGCCGATAAAGGTCACACTGCCTAATAGTGTCAGCTATGCTACTGATATTGCACCTATTTTTGATGCAAATTGTACGGCTTGTCATAATGGCAGTTATAAGTTTGATCTCCATACAGCAAATTCTTACAACAACCTGAAAAATGGCGGTTATATCACTCCGCCTGATGCTACCTGCCAGCTTTATGTAAATGTAAGTACCGGCCATAGCGGTGTTGAACTCAGCGCTGCCGACAAAGCATTAATTCTTAAATGGCTTCAGGACGGCGCTCTGAATAATTAATTTCAGAAGAATAAATAATGTCAATTATTAACAATTGCCTGACTATGATGGAAAATCAGCAGCCGGGCTATAAAGATATTAAAATGAAAACAAGAAAAAATATTTTGTTATTTCGGGTGATATTCAGCGTGATGCTCGTCGTGTCTTCTTTTCGGGGCTTTAGCCAGGATGCAGGGGACGATGGGAAAAAACCCGTTCGTGATATGTATTCCTGTACAATGCTGGGTGATAACCAGACCACCATAAATCCTGTTAAAGGTGCATTTGAACTGTTGATTCAACACAGGTTCGGGCAGATAAAACAACTGACCGATTTATATGGCATTTATGCGCCGTCAAATATCCGTGTCGGATTCGACTATGGACTCAGCGATAAGGTAATGGTTGGGTTCGGAACTGAGAAAAACAACAAACTGCAGGAATTCGACCTGAAATGGGCTATTCATCAGCAAAACAGAGATGGCAGCATGCCGGTGTCTGTTTCATTATTTGTGAACACCGCAATTGATGCCCGGAGTAAAGATGCGTTTGGGAGCAATTACGATTTTACACACAGGTTTACTTATTTCAGCGAATTAATCATTGCCAGGAAATTCAATGATATCTTATCCCTGCAGATAGCGCCCAATTTCTCCCATTTTAACTCGGTGGATTCATTATACGAACATGATGTAATAGGCACATCCATTGGCGGCAGAATTAAATTTTACAATGAAATGTCTTTGATTTTCGAATATGATCAACCTTTTAATATTAAAGGATTACATGAAAGTCTGAATCCGTTGAATCCTTATAAACCGGATATGGTGTTTGGATTTGAAGTTGCCACCAGTACTCATACATTCCAGGTGTTCGCAACTACTGCTGATAATATCGTAGCTCAGAAAAATTATGCATATAATTCCAAAGAGTTCAAAGATCTTATGTTAGGATTTAATCTTACAGTAAGACTGTAAAACTTTTGGTATCAGGTATCAAGTAGCAGGTATCAGGTATCAGGATTAGTTATGAGTTATGAATTATGAGTAAACATTGTATTTACTGCTTACTATTCACTATTCACCACTCACTATTCACTACTTGTGTCTATAGCCAAATACCTGAATAGTCAGAAAAAAATATTATATACAGTAAATATGAAAATTCTATATGAGAAGTGCCCTAACGCAACTTCGGGTTTGATTACGGCATTCCTCGTATTCTCTTTTTTTGCTGCCTGGTCACAGAATAATTCCGGAACAGTCAGGAAATTCGAAAACAAAGAAGATAACAGCAAGTGTTTCAAATGTCACTTTAATAATAATTATACCGTAACAAGTCCTGACTCAAGCAAGATCATTACACGTAAAATGTACATGGATCTTCAGATTGACTCAAATGTTTATTATCATTCTAACCATCGTTATTTCAAATGTATTGACTGTCACTCGGATGAGTATTTTACTTATCCCCATAATAACGACCTCAGGTTTGAGGATATCTCGACCTGTCTTGATTGCCATGGGGGTGATCCGAAATTTGAGAAGTTTAATTTTGAAAAGATCACAGAGGATTTTAAATATAATGTGCATTCTGAGAAACACAACAGTACATTTTCCTGCTGGAGTTGCCATGATCCTCATACCTATACTACTCATGCCCGTACAGACAAAAATATTTTAGAAGTAGTGGCATATGATAACAATCTCTGCCTTCAATGCCATGCGAACAAACGAAACTACCGGCTGATCATCGATAAAGATAATCCGAACCTGGTACAGAAACACGACTGGCTACCCAATCAGGCACTTCATTTTAAGAATGTCAGATGTATTGAATGCCACACAAAGAAAAGCGATACCCTGCTTGTTTCACATCATGTGATGGAAAAGAAAGACGCAGTTCGTGCCTGTGTTGAATGCCACAGCCGGAATTCGTTGCTCATGGCAACATTGTACAAATACCAGTCAAAGGAAGAAATAAGCAGGAATGGTTTTCTAAATTCCATCATCCTGAACAGATCATACGTTATTGGTGCCAACCGCAACTATTACCTTAACATGATCAGTCTTGCAATTCTCTACATGGTTATATCGGGGATCATTATTCATGCACTGCTGAGAGTAAAAGCATATAAAAGATACCATGGAAAATAAGATATATTTTTATCCTGTGTGGCTGCGTTTGTGGCATTGGTCAAATGCCTTGCTAATCCTGGTATTGATTGTGACCGGGTTAAGCATGCAGTATTCTTCTTTTGAATCTCCTCATATTCCATTCAGTCTGGCTGTCACAATTCATAATATATGTGGCATAATACTTGTTTTCGGCTATCTGGTTTTTATCACGGGAAATATCATTTCAAAAAACGGAAGATATTACAAAATGAATTTAAAAGAGATTGGCGGACAAATTCTGGTGCAGTTCAGATATTACCTGTACGGAGTTTTCAAAGGAGACAAAGTTCCTTTTCCGGTGAACATTGAAAGAAAATTTAACCCCTTGCAAAAGTTTTTTTATGTAATGATCATGTACATCGGAATACCTTTACTGATCATATCCGGGATAGGACTAATTCTTCCGCAGTTCATTGTCAGCCGGGCGCTTGGTGTAAGCGGCCTTCTTCTTACCAGCCTATTACACATATGTGTCGGATTTTTTGTTTCCATATTTTTGATGATTCATATTTATTTTTGCACTTTTGGAGCCAGCATCACCAGTAATTTCAAAGGGATGTTCAACGGATGGCAGGAAACACATTAATATTCAAAATAAAAAATTAATTTTTAAATATTTAAATAATCAGGAGGTAATATGAAATCATTAAAAGTGTTATTTGTTATGTTAACAGTGAGTGCATTTACTCTTGCACTTGTTTCATTTGTTCCCGGTAAACCATGGGAAGTTCCAAAGGAATATAAAACAATGAAGAACCCGGTTAAAGCCGGTGACGAAGCAATTAAAGCAGGAAAAGCAAAATACAGCACAACCTGTAAATCCTGCCATGGCCCGAAAGGTCTTGGAGATGGTCCCAAATCCAAAACACTTAAAACTCCATCAGGTGATTTTTCAGTTGACCTGAAAGGACAAGCAGATGGCGAACTTTTTTACAAAACAAAAACAGGACGTGGTGATATGCCAGCTTATGATAAGAAAGTGACCGACGAAGACATCTGGAGCATCGTTCATTACCTGAGAACATTTGCTAAATAGTGTCTGTCCATAATATTCAATATTTTGATTGACGAATATCAATTAACGATTTTAGATTTTTGATGTTATCATTAAATCAGATGATTACACATACTTCATAAATCATAAATCGTTAATCCTTGTTCTTAAATCAAAAAGAATGACTTTAAATACAAGCACTAAATAATTTTCAGGCATTGATATCCCTGGATCTTTCATGATCTGATAAAAAACCTGGTTGTTTCAGCCAGGTTTTTTTTATAAATGTATATTTGTTTTTATTATTGAATTAGTATTGTATTTCTGAAATCTTGACACGTTTTGGCAAAAAATTCCAAAAAACAAATCACAAATCACAAATAAATATCAATCAACAAAATAACAAATTCAAAATAGTTTGTTTCGTATTTGAAATTTTGTCCGCCGTGGCGGATTGTTTCTTATTTGTGATTTGTTTTTTGAGATTTGTGATTTCTTGTTTGGATCTGGCTCATCCAGGTTAGGTTACTGGTATAAACTTGCATGGCAATCGGAACAGGGAGAAGTTCTCCATTCATCTTTGATATCAACAGGATGCCGGAACTCAAGGTTATCAAGCACTGAAACAGATTGTAATGAACCTTTATTCCCCTGGGCAAAAATGGTATGGCATAAATTGCAATCCTTTGAAATGATCTTCCCGTTATCTCCTTTCATGGTACCGGAGTGGCACCTGAAGCAACCCTTTGATTCTAAGTGGCCGATATGGTCGGGATATTTATCATAGCTGACCTTCATTTTGGGAAATGTATTACTGGAAAATCCATCCTGGACTGCAGCTATGGCATTGTTAATATCTGTCTTCCGGCTATTGTAAATATCAGCGTGATTCGCATGATAGAAACCATTGATACTATCTGCAATGAAAGCTAATGCAGAATCTTTATTGGTAAAGGGATTCTTGAGAACCTGCATAGAAATGTATTTGATAAATGGAATATCCGTGGCAATGCTCCCTGATACAAGGGCATTATCAACATAATACGGAGGTGATTTATATTTATGAGATGGTCTGTTATGACAATCCATGCAATCCATTACCCTTGCATTCAGGGTATTTTTAAGACTATCAGCCAGGGGCTCTTCCTCATCATTATAAATCGTCACTTTGCCGGTTTTAAGATTGGTATATTTTACCCATGAAATGCTTTCGCGGGTCGGATCGGCAGTCATATATTCAATCTTCACGTCCTGGTTGATATGCCAGTGAATTCCTTCGTTCAGGCCAAGGGCGCTAAACTGGGGACCAATCTTCATCTGCATATATATATCCCATTCAGTGTTCAGAGAATCAGCAAGAAAATTCTTCTGGATTTGTAACTTACGGGCATAAAATTTCTGTGGCCAGTGACATTTTTCGCAGGTCTCCCGTGCCGGACGCAGATTAACCAGTGGTGTCTCAATCGGACGGGGATATTTGTTAAAAATAGCTGCATAAACCTGGTATAACCCCGATAATTTGGAACGTACATACCAGTCGGCTCCTTCTCCCACGTGGCATTCAACACAAGCAACCCGGGCATGCGACGAATTCTGGTAAGCCGTGAATTCAGGCTCCATAATATTATGACAGAGTTTGCCACAGAACTGGACAGATTCGGAATAATGAAATGCTTCGTAACTGCCAATACTTGAAGTAATAAGAAATACCGCAGTTGAAACAGTAAAAATGATAAATGCATTGCGGTGTCTTTTATCGTTCAGATCAATCGAAGGCAATGACCTGCCATACCTGTCCTGCTCAATTCTTTTATCCTTCTTTCTCTTGATCAGCATTCCGATCGGGATCAGTACCAGCCCGGTAACTAAAAATCCCGGGATAACCAGGTAGAGAAATAAACCCAGGTAAGTGTTTCCTGTCTTAAATATCTCAAGAATAACAAATAAAATAATGATAAGCAGGAAGCTGATTGCAGCAATGGACGAACCAATAATGGTGATCCAGTTGTATACTGATTTTGGTAACTTCATTTGTGTAAAATTATAGATATCAACTAATTATAGATTGTTGAAAATAAATTACGTACAAAAGTCAAAAATCTGGTTAATGAAATAATTATCTGTGTTTTACTATAAATAAGAGTGTAAAAATAAATATTAATAATATAACATCATATGATCTGTTAAATGTTTGAAAACCTGATTTGATCTGATCATTCTGATGAAGTGAAATTTACAATGTAACTGACAAAAAAAAGACGCTTTGATGAGCGTCTTCTTTTTACTGACATTAATCCCCAATGTTATTGCCTTACAAAGGATATTCAGATTAAGATTCCAATATCTTGTGTTAAATATTCATTGGCTGATCAGATCAGGAATTAAATAGATTAAAGTGACCGGATATAATTGACCAGGAGCCAGATATCCGTTTCATCAGCCATCTTTTTCTCAAAGGCCGGCATTTCACCTTTTCCGGTTTTTGTCTTGTAGAAAATCTCACCATCAGTCTGAGCCTTAAAGGTTTTAGCTGAGAAATCACTGCAATGTGTTTTCAGGGTAGCTGCCTTTGTGCCATCGCCCAATCCTTTTTTACCGTGGCATGAAACACAATGTTTATCCCACAGGCTTTTGCCGACTTTAAGATTTGCCGGATCTGACTTGGTTGGGTTTTTCATGTTTTTATATTTGTCGGGTACTGTCCATCCTCCGGGTTGCTGATAAGACGCGACAAATGACATCAGGCCAATGTTAACCAACAGGATAGCAAAGATCCTGAATAAGTTACTTTTTAATACTGTTTTCATATTCATTATTATTTAAGTGAAACATTAATCGTTACCTTACTGACTATTTATGTTTTTAAGACAATAAAATTAAGTTATAAGTTATAAGTCATAAGTAATAAGTCGTAAGTCATTAGTTAAACTCATAACCCATAATTTACACAGCCTCCAGCTTTTCTACCTGAGAAATTTCTTTTAACTTTTCTATCTTTTTTCCTTCTCTTCTGATTCTTGAAATGTTAAAAACCACGTAAAGGTAATGAGCCCAGACACCGGTAAGCATTATTATCAGGGTAACGATCATCCAGATGGGAGCAATTTCAGTCCACAATTCTCTTTTAACAAACGGACTGACAGGGTTTGTCGGAACTCCCCATTTTTTTATTTCGCCGGATTCAACATTACCATAATCGTCATTATCATCTACCCTGGCCAGCAAAAAAATATTACCCAATGAATCTCCGGGAAATACTCCTTTAAAATCCATGCTGCAATAACCTTTTGGGTCAGTTGTGCCATCTCCGATCTTCAGGTTAGTAAACATTCTTTTGATCATAAAGTTCACAGGCAGTTCATTTACTGGTAAAGTATCTCCTTTTTCACCCAGCTCAAAGGCATGCAGGCTGATTGATTTAATGGAATCTTTTTCAGAAAATTTCAGGAGAAGGTTGAGATCTCTGACTGATATTGAAGATTCGGTCTTTTCGACGGAATCACAGCCTTCATATACATTTCTGAATAATAAAGTGCCCTTTTCATCTTTTGGTAATTTTACAGCGGGTTGAATAATGAGCTTAGCGGATCCTTGTTTATCACTGGTCAAAATTCCAAGTTCCTGCTCTCCGCAATAGAATTTTAGCTTACAGTATGACAATGGGAATATCTGCCTGTTAATAATAAAAGAGGCAGTGGCAGACAAAGTTTTAGATCCGTCCGGGTTTTTCAGATAGGTAAATGCAAGAATAGGAGAATGTTTTTCTGTTTTTTCCTTATCCTGGCCGGATGCTGAAAACCCCGGCCAAACCAGAAAAGCCAGCACCATGGCTGAAATGATATATATCGTTTTCATTGCTGATAATAGGAATTTCATTCACTTAATAATATTTCATCATTTGTATCTTCGCTTTCATCCACTATCTCAGAGATTGAAACAATAGGGACTATCTTTGATGCAAGCATAAACAGCATGCAAAAAACTGATACGCCCGCGCCGGTAAGGGATAGTTCCACCCAGGTGGGCTTATAAAGATTCCATGCAGGACGGATATCCTGGATGGGCAAATAAGGTGTTTCAAGTGTGGGAATAACAATGAGGTAACGGTTCACCCAAAGACCCAGTAATGCTATAACAGCCGCGATACTGATATTTCTGATAGTTCTCAGTCGTGGAAATCCAACCACAATCAGTGGTACAATGATCCCAATGTAGTTGGAAAAAATAAATAACCAGTAAAAATCGGAAAACAATTTATCTATCAGTATTTTATCCATTCTTACAGATCCATACCATTTGGTCAGGTAGTCGCTGAAGGTGAAATAACCATAAAAAGCAGCAACCACAAGCAACAACACGCCAACATTGATAAAATGTTTTTTTGTGATATATTCTTCAAGATGGTAAACTTTGCGGAAAATCCACATTAAAATAATTACAACACCGGTACCGGAATACACGGCAGCAATAACAAAGTACGGTCCGAAAATGGTACTGTGCCAGCCGGGCTGAAGTGTAACACCGAAGATCCAGGCCAGCACGGAATAAACGATGATTGCAATGGCAATGATCATGGCCGCCATTACATTCTTTGAAAATTCAATAATGTGACGCTGGCTGGGAGTATCATAATATCCCAAGGCAAGGGTTTTGTAAATTTTCTTTCTTGATGGACTTACTTTAAGCCCATCGAAATCACGCAGTTTGGCAAAATCCTGGATAAACGACAAATAAAGAAAGATAAGACATCCGACAATATCGGTAGAAATTGCAATCACGTCCCAGGTAATCGGAGACTGAATTCTTGGATATAATATCAGATAACCAAGGCGGTCGAGTCTTCCGATGCAGAACAGGATGAAAACCGGGCCTATGAACAGCGAAATAACGGTTGTAAGTTCTGTGATCCTGATAATGGGTTTACGCCATTCTGCCTTAAAAAGATGAAGTACTCCGGAAATCAGGGCGCCTGCATAGCTCAGTCCCATAAAAAAAATAAAATTAACGATATATAAGCCCCACACAACATTATCCCGCATCCCGGTGACAATATGACCTTTGGTGATCTGGGTGATAAGACCAAATATACCCAGTGCGAAAAAGGACAGGAAAACAGCAAACAGTAATTTCCATGATTTGCTGGTATTTTCAATCTCTGGGGTTAAAGCTTTAATATGTTTTTCAAGATTATTTGTCATTTTTCAGCTTTTTTTGATTTTTCATATAAGGAGTGTTTTTATAACGTGCCAGTACCTTTTTGTCAAGATCATCAAGCCCGCTTTCAAAGGGGAAAAGTCTTTCGGTAGGTGGCAGGTAATACACGCTTGGTTCAGTTCCGAGTTGTTCAAGGTAACGGAATGCACTCCTGTCCTTTACCAGCTGGCTAAATGGGATGGTATCGGTACCGTTTGTCACGGTATCTTCAATGATATCGCCAAAGAAAATAACTCCCATCGGGCAGGCCTGTACGCAACGCGGAAGCTCATTTTTCCTGAGTAAGTCCGCGCAGAAAATACATTTACCAACGGTGCCTTCAACTTGCGGAATTCCTGTTTCGGGAGAATATTTGACTTTCTTGTCCTCTTCAGAAACTTCCGGATCTTTCCAGTTAAAAACCCTGACAGAATAGGGACAGCCAGTCATGCAGAATTTACATCCGATACAGCGCCCGGAATCAATAAGAACAATACCATCACTCCTTTTATAAGTGGCTCCTACCGGGCAGACACTGGCACACATGGGGCTGTCGCAATGAAAACAGGGGCGGGGAAACCAGTATGGACTCTGTTTGGAGCTGTCCTGCATCAGGTACACTTTCATCCATTCATGATCACTGGGTAAATGATGTCCAACCTTACAGGCTTCAACACATTTCCGGGCATTTTTGCACCTGGAAAGATCAATGACCATCACAAACTTACGATGCGGAATTCCCTGGTGCGAAGCTTTGGGAGAAACATATTCTTTGCCCGCTTTAATACTGGCCTTGCTTATTTCAACTAATTTTCCGTCAGGAGTCAGCACTTTAATATTGCTCCCCGGATCATTTTCAGGGGTCTCGGAAAGGGCAGTCTTGATCATTGATCCGGTTACCAGTGTCCCTCCTGCCAAAAGTCCGAGCTTCAGAAAGTCCCTCCTGCTATTTTTGTTTTTACTCATTGATTATTATTATGTTAATATATTCCATGTTTTCACTTTATCCTCCCTCATCACGGTTATTTAAACTTCCACATCTTCCGGTTGGTCCGAATGAAATTTTAACCCTAAGAATAAAAGAAGAGGTCGCCCGGTAATTGTTTCGCCTGACAACCTCTCTGATCTGACCTAAAATTAGTGTTTGATAAAAGAGGAACGTAACGATAGATTATAAAAATTAAGTTAAAAACTGATTAAAGTCTGTCTTTAAAGTCAATAATACTGATTTAAGAATATCGATTACTCACAAATATTTATTATTTTTTAAGGTGTTCATGAGATCGCTTCGCTAAGTTAACGAATTATGATTTTAGAAGTAGCTGATAATCTTAAATCTAAAATCGTTAATCCTTGTTCTGAAATCAAAAGTACTGACATTATGGACAAAAACTAATTAATAATAAGATATTTATCAGTCGTCAAAGTAACTGAGCTTTTTACTTGTAACCATTAAAAATGACATGACAATTGAAAGTGATTTGCAATAAATATATCAGTCAAAATATGATTTAGATCAATAAAATTACGACTTATGTCATTAATTCTTAATTTTGCAGAGTACTTTAGTATATCTGAATATGGTCGGAATTTTCAATAAAAAGGATTGTAATAATTGTGATGAATGCAACATAAAATCACCTATATTCAGTATCCTGAATAGCAAAGATTCAGAGTTTTTGAATTTCGACAGGTATTCAGTAAGCTATAAACCAGGTGAGCTTATTTATAAACAGGGATCATCGTATACTCATTTAATTAATCTTACTTCAGGGCTCGTTAAACTTTACCTGGAAGGAAATCAGAAGGAACTGATTACCCGCATATGCAAACCCTTTGAAATCATTGGAGGTTCCGGTGTGTACATCGATAATAAGCATCATAACTCTGCGGCAGCCATTACTGAAGTAAATGCCTGCTTTGTTGATGTGAAGCGGTTTAAAGAGATTATCAGAAAAAATGCGTTGTTTGCCGAGGAATATATTAAAATAATATCTGAAAGGAGATTGTATTCATTTGAACGACTGGGTAGCGTAATGCAGAAACAAATGCCCGGTATTGTGGCAGAAGCAATCATTTATTTATCGGAAAAGATATTTGATTCTGCCCGGTTTGATATTCAGCTTTCCCGTCAGGAACTGGCCAATTATTGTGGCATTACTAAAGAGGGACTTATCAGGACCATGAAAGAATTTAAAGACGAAAAACTGATTACCCTTGAAGGAAATATTCTTGAAATTCTGGATGGAAAAACACTACATAAAATAAGCGCTCTGGGTTAACTGCTCATGTGAGCAGGCTATCAGCTTTCAGGCTATAGACTGTGATGATTTGCGGAGATTATTTTTTTATTAACAATACTGTTTTGTCAGTTCAAATCATTTATTTTTATCAGAGTTTATTTACTTTATTAATGATTTATAATTAATTGTATATTAAAACATCATGATCAACTTTACCCATCTTCATGTACATACCCAATATTCGATCCTTGACGGTGCATCGCCACTTGATAAACTGATAGCCAAGGCAAAAAAGGACGGAATGACCGCACTTGCCATCACTGATCATGGTAACCTGTTCGGAGCAAAAGATTTTCACAAACTTGCAACAACAGCTGAGTTAAAACCCATCATCGGCTGTGAAGTATACGTGGCAAAAAACAGCCGTTTCTCGCGTTCTGATAAGGAAGACAGGGGCGATCACATGATCCTTCTGGCAAAGAACATGATTGGTTATAAGAACCTGATCCGGATGATTTCCCTTGCCTGGATTGAAGGACAGTATTATAACCCGCGGGTTGACATGGAATTACTGCAGCGTTACCATGAAGGCATCATTTGCTCGACGGCCTGCATTGGCGGAGTAATTCCGCAACTGATACTGAAGAATGATGAAGCAAAGATTAAGGCTACCATCACTTTACTGAAAAACATATTTGGTGAGGATCTGTACTTTGAACTGATGCGTCATAAGACCGGGGATCCGGTGGTAGACCAGGATGTATATGCAAGACAGGAGATCATCAACAACAAACTACTGGAATTATCTGCAGAATTTGACGTAAAATGCATTGCCACAAATGATGCTCACTTTATTGACGCTGAAGATGCTGAAGCACATGACAGGTTGATATGCATCAATACCGGTAAGGAAGTTGACGACCCCGACAGGATGTCATATACTAAGCAGGAATATTTAAAAACACAGGCTGAAATGAATGAACTCTTTGCCGATATTCCTGAAGCGCTTTCTAATACCTGTGAACTTGCGGAAAAAGTTGAAAATTACATATTGAAACAACCGCCGGTTATGCCGGATTTTAAAATACCGGATAACTTTTCTGATGGTGACGAATATCTGAGGTATATTGCATATGAGGGTGCTAAAACACGCTATCCGGAAATAACTGAACAAATAAGCCGTAGGATAGATGATGAGCTTGAAGTTATAAAGACGATGGGTTATCCGGGATATTTTCTGATCGTAAGGGAAGTATTGAATGAAGCAAGAAAAATGGGAGTTTCAGTGGGTCCGGGACGTGGTTCAGCCGCCGGATCTGTAGTGGCTTATTGCTTAAATATTACTAATATCGATCCTCTCAAGTACAACCTGCTGTTCGAGAGGTTCCTGAACCCCGACAGGGTTTCCCTGCCCGATATTGATATAGACTTTGATGAAGACGGCAGGGAAAAGGTGCTTAACTGGGTGGTGAATCAGTATGGATTTAACCGTGTGGCACAGATTGTGACTTTTGGCACCATGGCAGCTAAAATGGCAATCAGGGATGTCGCCCGTGTGCAAAAGCTTCCTCTTAGCGAAGCAGACCGTTTGTCGAAATTAGTGCCTGAAAAACCTGGTACTACACTGCATTCAGCTTACAAAGAAGTGAAAGAGCTGAATGATGCAAGAAAATCTGATAATAAACTTGTAGCCGAGACTCTGAAATATGCTGAAATATTGGAAGGTTCGGTCAGACATACCGGCCTGCATGCCTGTGGTATCATTATCTGCCGTGACGAATTAATAGAACATATTCCTCTCTTTAAAACCAAAGAATCCGAATTGCTTGTTTCCCAGTATGAAGGAAAGATTATTGAAGAAGTAGGTATGTTGAAAATGGATTTTCTGGGACTAAAAACATTGTCAATTATCAGCGATGCTGTCGAAAATATCAGGACATCCACGGGGAAGCTGATAGATATCGAAACCCTGCCACTGGATGACCCTGAAACCTATCATCTGTATAGTCACGGTGAAACTACCGGCCTTTTTCAGTTTGAATCGGATGGCATGAAGAAATATCTGAAGGAACTTAAACCCAACCGTTTTGAAGACCTGATCGCAATGAACGCTCTGTACAGGCCTGGTCCCATGGAATATATCCCCATGTTTATCAATCGTAAGCATGGTAAGGAAAAGATCAATTATGATTTTCCGGTCATGGCCGAATATCTTGAAGAAACTTATGGTGTAACAGTTTATCAGGAACAGGTGATGCTTCTCTCACAGGCGTTGGCTAACTTTACTAAGGGAGAAGCTGATAGTTTACGTAAGGCGATGGGAAAGAAGGATTTTGATCTTATGACCAAAATGAGGGAAAAATTCCTGAGTGGTTGTAAAGCTAATAACCTGGAAGAATCCAGGGTTCTGAAAGTCTGGAACGACTGGGAAAAATTTGCGGAATATGCTTTTAATAAATCACACTCTACATGTTATTCATTGGTCTCCTATCAGACAGGATGGCTGAAAGCCCATTACCCGGCTCAGTTCATGGCCGCAGTGCTAAGTCGTAATCTCAGTGATATTAAAAGTATTACCAAGTATATGGATGAATGCAAAAGGATGGGTTTACTGGTACTTGGCCCAGATGTAAATGAAAGTTTCCTGAAATTCAATGTCAATAATAAAGGCCAGGTGCGATTCGGACTGGCAGCCATTAAAGGAGTGGGAGAGGCTGCTGTACTTAATATCATTGAGGAGAGGGACAAGGGTGGTACTTTCACCGATATTTTCAACTTCGTGGAGCGTGTAAATCTCAGGTCAATCAATAAAAGAACGATGGAAGCACTGGCATTGGCCGGCGCTTTCGATAGTTTTAACAATGTGAAGCGACACCAGTACTTTGTTCCTTCCGGTAACGAATTTTCTTTTATTGAAACACTCATCAGGTACGGCACAAAAGTACAGGAAGAAAGAAATGCACCGCAGCAATCCCTGTTTGGACTTACTTCAAGCATGGTAATTTCAAAGCCTGATATACCAGTGGCTGAAGAATGGTCTGATTTTGAGAAACTGAATAAAGAAAGAGAACTGATTGGCATCTATCTATCTGCCCACCCTCTTGATAAATTCAAACTTGAAGTAAAAAGCCTGAATCCTTATTCGTTAGATGATCTGTCTAATCTTGAACCACTTACAGGAAAGAAAGTTATAATTGCGGGAATTGTGAAAAATTTCAAGACAGGTACAACAAGGAACGGTAATCCATATGGCTCAATTATGCTCGAGGATTACAGAGGATCATACACTTTGATGCTTTATGGAAACGATTATGTAAATCACAGCAAATACTTTGTAAAAGGATATTCACTGATTGTAAGAGGTAAGGTCCAGTACAGACAATCATATGGGAAACAGGACAATTCGATAAAAGAACTGGAATTCAGAATTGAAAATATCGAAATGTTATCAGAATATAGAAAGAAAGTCAGGAAAATCAGACTGGTATTATCATTGGACGATATTGATGAAAACTTTGGGTCGAATCTTGTGACATTCACAGAATCAAACAAGGGGAATGTACTTATTGAGTTTAAAATTTATGAGCACCAGGAAAACCAGGAACCAAACATTGTTTTATTTTCAAGAAAATATAAAGTCTCCCTGAATGATGAAACGATTAGTTTTTTTGAGAAATACCCGGATATTAAAGTATATTTGAATTAGTGTAACTAATCAGTTATATAGGCAGTAGGCCATTATAATACATAACAAGTATCAAGTATCAGGTATCAAGTATCAGGAATATCAGAGAAAGATAATTTTCCCAATCTGGCCAAGCCTGAACCAAACAAAAAATCACAAATCTCAAAATACAAATAACAAATAAAATCAAACAGTAAAATTACAAATTCAAAGTAGTTTGTTTCGTATTTGAAATTTTTATATTGTTTATTATTTGTTTTTTGTGATTTGTATTTTGTAATTTTTTGCCAAAACTCGTCAAGATAACAGAAATAAGTTCATAAGAACCTTGCAGTCATTAATCTACACAACCTAACGGGTACCAATCAGAACTTATCATAATGACTTGGCTGCCGGGAAACACATTTTTTTCAAACAAAAGACCCTTCGATGTTATATTAAATAATCTATCTTTGCTGCAATATTATGATGAAATAATATATTGTCTATAATTAACAGGATCAGAACATTACTAATATTTAATTTGTACAATATGACAATAGATGTAAATGATGCTAATTTTGAGCAAACGGTACTATCGGCTGATAAACCTGTTTTGCTGGATTTCTGGGCAGAATGGTGCGGACCATGCAGAATGATCACTCCGATTGTTCACGAACTGGCCGATGATTATGAAGGCCGCGCAGTTATGGGTAAAGTTGATGTTGACAGCAATCCCGGGATAGTCGGAAAGTATGGAATCAGAAATATTCCGACCATTCTTTTTTTTAAGGGTGGACAGGTTGTAGACAAACAGGTAGGAGCTGTTCCAAAGGTTCAGTTATCAAAAAAAATTGACGCACTTTTATAATTTTAGCGATTTTATAAAGTTTTATAAGGCACCTGTTTTAAACAGGTGCTTTATTTTTTTATATGAACGGAATATTTGACATACAACAACTACAACAATTTGATAACCTTGAATTCATTGCCCGCGAGGTGGTGGAAGGATTCATCACCGGTCTTCACAAAAGCCCTTTTCATGGATTTTCCGTTGAATTTGCCGAACACAGGCTTTATAACAGCGGTGAGTCAACCCGCCATATAGACTGGAAACTGTATGCCAGGACTGAGAGACTGTACGTAAAAAGATATGAGGAAGAAACCAATTTGAGGAGTCATATTGTCATTGATAACTCGTCGTCTATGCTCTTTCCGCAGACCGATAATATAACTCAGACAAAACTGGCTTTTTCGGTCTATTGTGCAGCTTCTCTTATTTACCTTTTAAGGAAGCAAAGGGATGCCGTAGGACTTACATTATTTTCCGATGATATAGAAATTTCGACCCAGGCGAAGCTGGCTGCAGTGCATGCCAAATTGTTATATGCCGAGTTGAACAGGCTGCTCAACTCCGACCAGTCTGAACAGAGAAAATCAACCAATGCACCAAAGGTACTGCATTATCTGGCTGAAAATCTTCATAAACGCTCACTTATCATCATTTTCAGCGATATGCTCGATAACGGGGATCCTGAAGACATTTTTTCTGCATTACAGCATCTGAGGCACAACAAGCATGAGGTAATACTGTTTCATGTTACCGATCATAAAAGAGAAAAGGAATTTGATTATAATAATATTCCGCATAAGTTCATTGATCTGGAGACAGGAAATGAAGTGAAATTCAATCCCAATGATGTGAGGGAATTTTATACTGAATCAATGCGCAATTATTTTAACAGCATCAAGCTGAAATGCGGTCAGTATCATATTGACCTCGTGGAAGCGGATACCAACGATGAATTCAGGAAAGTACTGCTTCCATTCCTCATCAAAAGGAGCAAGTATTTTTAAATACCTCTTAAATAATAACAATTAAGGTTATTGCACCATTAGCGATAATTTATTATCGCAAGCGATACAATAATAATTCCAAGAATTTAAACCACTAATTATTAGTATCTTATTTTTGAAATCTTGACGCGTTTTGGCAAAAAATTCCAAAAAACAAAAAACAAATCACAAATAATAAAAAATATCAAAATTTCAAATACGAAACAAACAACTTGGAATTTGTCATTTTGTTGATTGATATTTATTTGTTATTTGTATTTTGAGATTTGTGATTTCTTGTTTGGTTCTGGCTCGTCCAGGTTAGGCAAGTCTTTCCTGTACAATCCTGCAAGTTCAGAGATCGTTTGTTGTAAGGGAATAAAATCCCATTTCAGCAGATCCTGGATTTTCTTATTTGAATATGTCGAGATATTTCCTGCTGAACGAACCGATTCAGGGCTGATAATTGATTTATTACGGATAACTACTGATATTACTTTATCAATATTAGCTGTCCATTTCAGAATATATTCAGGAACACAGTAACGTGGGCTTTTCCTGTTCAGGTAAAAAGCAATCATGTCCAATAACTGGCGGTAGGAAAGATTTTCAGAACTGATGCAGAACCTATTGCCCTGAACCGGGCTGTTCATTAACTTTATCATGATGTCAACAACATCTTTTACATCCACGAAACCTGTCATGCCTTTTGTATAGAACATCAGACCCTTGTCAACAGTACTGAAAATGCGTGAAGACCCTTTGTCCCATGGCTGATAACCCAGGATTACGGATGGATTTATTATAACAGCATTTAACCCTTCATGAATACCCCGCCAGACTTCAAGTTCAGAATTGTACTTACTTATTGAATATGCTGAGTAATCATAACCGGGTATACGCGTGGTTTCTTCGTCAACAGGCCCATCCTCTTCCGGTTTCCCAAAAGCTGCAATAGAGCTGACATGACAAAACTTTCCGACATTATTTTCAAGGGCCGCATTAATAATGTTGGAAGTCCCGGTAATGTTAGTCTTCAGCATATTCGACCGGTCTGCCGGATGAAATGATACCTGTGCGGCAGTGTGATAAATCTGATCGGTATTCCGGGTTGTTTCAAGCAAAAGAAAATAATCGAGGATATTTCCTTCAATCCATTGAATATTATCGACCAGTCGTGAATCACCCTCATGGTGGAGATCAAATACCTTACGGACAAAGGACAAATCACCATATGGTCTTTTTAATGCACTTACTGTTTCTCCCGAAATAATCAGCCTGTATAATAAATGCGAGCCGACAAGTCCTGTTCCGCCTGTAACAAATATCATAGAAATTAGATTGTTCAACAGTTCATTTTGATTTTCCGGAAAAAAAAGATTCTTTCCCTTTTTCCCAGACAAGCTTTCTGCCTATTCCAAATCTGTTATCAGTCATTTTAATAAAATATGGTTCAACTGCCCAGAATGTAGTATCCATAAGCAGTGCAACAGGGAAGCGCATTATATATGCAGCTCGTATTCTGGCCAGCAATTCATCACCTGGTTCAAAAATAACACCTGTAAACTGAATACCCTGAATCTTTCCGATTATGAGAGTGTCAACATATACAGTACCTGCCACCTTGTTCATTTCAGAGATTTCCCTGATGTGCCTTGTTTCTTTATCAGAAGTAAATGCAAAAAGATTCTTTTCTTTCAGATATATATAAAAACAATTTGCACAATAAGGCCCGTTAATGCTTGCTGTAGCAAGTGTCAGCACATGATGTTTATTAATGAAATTTATTATTTTCTTATCTGGGAAAGTCATTCCTAAAAGTCTTGCAGTCTATAGTCTTAATAACCTGAATAGTTTCATTGATACAAATGTTCAAGCAGGATCTTAAGCCCCGTGGCAATTAATATGATGCCTCCCAGTATTTCCATTTTCCTGCCGAATTGGGAACCGGTCTTCTTTCCTGCCAGTATTCCAAGCATGGATATGATGAAAGTAATAATTCCGATGATGAGAACAGAAATAATAATAGGAAAATCAAGAAAAGCAAAACTGAATCCTACAACCAGGGCGTCGATACTGGTAGCTAAAGAAATACCAAGTAGATAGTATGAATTTAACGGATCTTTGGTTGAAGGCTTTTTTTCTTTTCTCAGACTTTCATAAATCATCTTTATTCCCAGCAATCCCAGGAGTGTAAATGCTATCCAATGATCTACGGATTTAACAGATTCCTTTATTCCGGAACCTGCAAACCAACCAATCAGTGGCATTAAAGCCTGAAAAAAGGCAAGAGAAAAAGCTATCCGGACTGCATGGCGGAACAGTATATCTTTTTTGATTAACCCACTGGACACGGAAACAGCAAAAGAATCAAATGACAAACCAATGGCAATAAAAATAATCGTCAGGTAATGCATGATGTGCTTATTGTATCAATAAAAATACCAGCTATAAACAGAACAAAACGATAACTTTCGTACTTTTATAGTCGGACAAAATTAGTAAAATGAAAATATTATTTTTCACTGGCTTCTTCCTGGTTATTTATACAGTTACTTACGAGCAGGTGATTATGTCGGATTCTGAACATTCCATTATGAAGTCTGAAAAATCGGCATTTCTGCAGCAAACCAAGGGGCTTAATACATATGCCGGTGAAAATATCAATATTACATATCAGAAAATGCAATGGTTGGTAGACCCGTCTGTTGATTTTATCACGGGTACTGTTTTTACTATTTTTAAAACGACACAGGATAATATTACTTCAATTTCTTTTGATATGGCCGATAACCTTTCAGTAGGGGATATTCATTACCATGGTCAGTCTCTGGGTTATCTTCATACAGGAGATATTATTACTATTACTTTACCGGCTTCCATTACAATAAATACTACCGATTCAATAAGTATACTTTACAGCGGTACACCGGATCCTCTTGGAACAGGTTCCTTTGTACAATCAAATCATAATGGCACACCAATCATCTGGACGCTATCAGAACCATATGGGGCAAAAGTCTGGTGGCCTTGCAAACAGGATCTGTCTGATAAAATCGATTCTGTTGACATTTATGTGACCGCTCCTGCCCAATACAAAACTGCATCTAATGGCATATTGGTCTCCGAACAGATTTCCGGTACACAGAAAATTGCACATTGGAAACACAGGCATCCTGTTGCAGCTTACCTGATTGCTTTTGCGGTAACTGATTATTCAGTATATTCGGATTATGTTTCATTGACAAATGGTGATTCAGTGCAGGTTTTAAATTATGTTTATCCTGAGAACCTAACGAATGCACAGTTAAGCACACTTGATGTCATTCCCGTTATGCAGTTGTACGATAGTATATTCATGAATTATCCCTTTGCTGATGAAAAGTACGGTCATGCACAGTTTGGACAGGGAGGAGGTATGGAGCATCAAACCATGACATTTGCCACAAATTTTGATCATGAATTGATTGCTCACGAACTGGCTCATCAGTGGTTCGGAGATTATATCACTTGTAAGAGCTGGCATGAAATATGGCTTAATGAAGGTTTCGCGGTTTATCTGGTTGGACTGACCTATGAACATTTGTTTAATTCGTCATACTGGATGCCTTGGAAGACTATGCAGATTGACGATATTACCAGCCAGCCTGATGGTTCAGTGTATGTGGCTGATACGGCAAATGTTGATAGGTTGTTTGATCAGAGATTGACCTACCATAAGGCTGGTATGCTTTTGCATATGTTAAGATGGGAGTTGGGTGATTTGGCTTTTTTTAATGCTTTGCGCAGCTATCTTCAGGATCCCTCACTTGTGAACGGATTCGCCACAACCAATGATCTGAGATCACATCTTGAATTTGAAAAAGATACCTCGCTAACTGAATTTTTCAATGACTGGTACTATGGCGAAGGTTATCCATTGTATACAATCGACTGGACACAGAGCGTTACGGGCAATATTAATATTAAGATTGACCAGCAAACCACCAATTCTTCAGTTGAATTTTTTGAAATGACAGTACCATTAGAGTTTAAAGGCAATGGACAAGATACAATTATCAGGTTTAAAAATACATATTCAGGAGAGGAGTATAATATTCATTTAGAATTTCCAGTAAGTGATGTAGTTTTTGATCCTCAAAAATGGTTAATAACAAAAAATCCAGTTATTAATGAGGTACAGAGAATTAACCAGCTTGATTCATTGGTAATATATCCGAACCCGGCCATGAGTACATTGATTATTTACGGGGCAAATGAACTTGTAATTAAAGAGATTGAAATGTACGATATACTTGGTAGAAAACGTATGGATACCAGTAGAATTGATTCGTCTCCTGTTAAAATTAATATTCGTGATCTGCCAGAGGGGATTTATTACCTAAAGATGTCCGGTAAATCTATTTATATGAGATCATTTATTAAAATTTGATCCTAATCGATAAATAAATCTGAAATAATTTTATCGGAAATAAACATTCCCTGAACGGATAATACCAATCGGTTATCCATTAGTACAATATGCCCGGATTGTAAATATCCTTTTATTGATCTTTGTAAATCAGAATGAATAATGTCCCCGAAAGCAGATTTAATATAGCTTAGATTCACGCCATGGCTGGTACGGAGTGATATCATCAGGTACTCGTTGTACTTGTCTTTTTCAGAAAGTGTTTCAGCTTTATATGGTACAATTCCCTGGGTTAAAGCGTCAATATATTTTTGATTGTCGGAGATGTTCCATTGTCTTGATATTTCATTAAAGGAATGAGCCGATGGACCGATACCCAAATATTTTTTACCTGTCCAGTAATTCGAATTGTGCCTGGATTGGTAATTTTCTTTAGCAAAATTAGATAATTCATAATGAACGAACCCATTTTTTTCTGTTTCTTCAACTAGTGTAATGAATTGATTATAACTCTCTTCTTCAGTGGGTAAAAATAGTTTGTTCTTCTGTGTTAAAAACCTGAAAACTGTGTTTCCTTCCAAGCTGAGATGATAGGCCGATAAATGCTGAATATTAAGGTCGAAAGCTGTCTCCAGGTTTTGTCTCCATTTTTCTGCCATTGACTGATTAGGAGGATGTTCATGTGAATCAACACTGGCAGGAAGACCATAGATGAGATCAATACTGATATTGTTAAATCCTGTTTCCTGGCTCCGGAGGACGCATTCGACAGCCTGCTTTGCGTCATGACGCCGGTTCATCAACTTCAGATCATCATCAAAAAATGATTGTATTCCAATACTGAGGCGGTTAATTCCTGATTTGTAAATAAAATTCAAAAGTTCAATATCAAGATCATCCGGATTTGCTTCTATTGTAATTTCAGAATTAGGTGACACATTAAATTGTGAATGGATTTTATCTAAAATTGAGGAAAGATGGCCGGGAAGAAGAAGAGATGGTGTGCCCCCTCCAAAATAAATTGTTTCAATCGTTTCTCCTGCAAGGTATTCAGACCTGAGCTCGAATTCTTTGATTATAGACGCGATCATCGACTCGGGATAGGTCTTAACAGGGTTTGAATGAAAATCGCAGTAATAGCATTTTTGCCTGCAAAAAGGAATATGTACATAAATACCTGCCATTTTTAATAATGAAAGTCTAAATTTGCCTTTTTAACAGAGAAACATCGATCTGTATTGTTTGTTATATAAGAATAGAATTATCATATATTTTTATTTCAAAGTAATATTAATTGTTAATGAAATATACATTCATTAATAATCAGGAATATTACATGAGGATTTATTTCTGAAGATTTATGTGTATTAATAATTTTCATAGAATTATATGTTGTTAAATGGTAATTGATGGAATATAAAGAAAAATGACTCCAAAATATGATATCATCGTGGTGGGAGCGGGACATGCTGGTTGTGAGGCAGCAGCAGCAGCTGCTAATATGGGTTCAAAAGTACTGTTAGTAACGATGGATATGACCAAATTTGCCCAGATGTCCTGTAACCCGGCGATGGGAGGTATTGCAAAGGGTCAGATAATAAGGGAGGTTGATGCACTTGGAGGATATTCCGGTATTGTCACGGACGGGACAATGATTCAGTTCAGGATGCTGAATAAATCAAAAGGCCCAGCAATGTGGAGCCCCAGGGCACAATGCGACAGATCTAAATTTACAATTAAATGGAGGATAATACTTGAAAGTTTAAAAAATCTTGATTTTTGGCAGGATACGGTTGTAAATTTGATCATTGAAAACAAAAAAGCCTGTGGGATAATTACTGCACGTGGAATTATTATCCGGTCAGAGTCGGTTATCCTCACCAATGGTACTTTTCTCAACGGACTCATACATGTTGGCAAAGCCCAGGTTTATGGTGGCAGAGATTCAGAAATGCCAAGTTATGGAATTACAGAACAATTAGTAAAGTCTGGATTTATAACCGGCAGACTGAAGACTGGGACACCTGCCCGAGTTGACGGACGCAGCATTGATTTTTCAAAAATGACAGAACAACCCGGAGATGATAATCCGGGTAAATTTTCATTCTTGCCCGGATCATCTAAGCTGAGAAAGCAGCAAAGTTGTTTTATTACCTATACGGATAAGAATGTTCATGATACATTGAGAAAAGGGTTTAAAGATTCACCATTATTTAACGGCGATATTAAAGGACGTGGTCCCAGGTATTGCCCAAGCATTGAAGACAAGGTGGTGACTTTTGCCGGAAAAGAAAGACATCAGTTATTCCTTGAACCGGAAGGAAATTCCACCGTTGAGTTTTACCTGAATGGTTTTTCGTCTTCACTTCCATGGGAAATTCAATATGAGGCAATTAAAAAAATACCAGGATTGGAAAATGTAAAATTATTCAGACCGGGTTATGCTATTGAATATGATTATTTTGATCCCACTCAGCTTACAGCTGCACTGGAAACAAAGTTAATCTCAAATCTTTATTTTGCAGGGCAGATCAACGGCACTACAGGTTATGAGGAAGCAGCGGCACAAGGCATAATGGCTGGAATCAATGCAAATTTGAAATTGCGTAACATTCCTCCATTGGTATTAAATAGGAATGAAGCGTACATCGGTGTATTGATTGACGATTTAATCACCAAAGGCATTGATGAGCCTTATAGAATGTTTACATCCCGGGCAGAATATCGCATATTGCTAAGACAGGATAATGCTGATTTCAGACTAACGCCGATAGCATACGAGATTGGTTTAGCCAAAAGATCACGATTCGACTGGATGAAAAAGAAATATAAGTACGTTGATGATCTGAAAAATGAATTCAAAAAAATTAGTCTTTATCCTAAGGATGTAAATGATATGTTGATCAGACTCGAAACCAACCCAATAAAGCAGAAAGTCAAAGCAGTTGATATATTATTGAGGCCACAGGTTGCAATAAATGATATTATTCAATTATCCGATTATCTGAAACGTATTGTTCCTGATCATGTTCGTCAAAAGAATGAGATTATTGAAGCGGCAGAAACCGAAATGAAATATGCTGGTTATATTGAAAGAGAAAAAATCGTTGCCAGGAAAATAAAGAGGTTGGAAAATCTTGAACTTTATAATGATTTTGATTATAGTAAAATTAATTCAATTTCAACAGAAGCACGGCAAAAGCTTATAAAAATTAAACCCAGGAACATTGGACAAGCTTCCAGAATTCCCGGCGTTTCACCATCTGATATTAATGTTTTATTGGTCTATTTAGGAAGGTAATGTTCCACGTGAAACAGAAATGATAATTCACACAAGATTAAGCAGATATCAAGGTATTATTTGGTAGGATTAAATTATTATTACGGGTTTATTGAAAAATATCAGGTGAACCGTACCAGCAATGTTAAAACGGTATTAACCAGGCAGATTGCAATGGTATTTCGGTATACAGTCATATCGGGAAACGGGATTCTTTCTTTTGAATAAAGCTTATTCTCAAATGTAAATTGTTCCACGTGGATCAATAGTATCCATCTAATTGATTTATCGAAATATAATATTATTTATTATGAAATTGTCAGGAAATATTGTTGATGTAATATCCCGTAAAATATTTAAAGGCGAAATAGAAATCATAAATGGAAGGATTTCCGATATCAGGCAGACATTAGTCGCGAAGGATATTTTCATCATGCCTGGATTGATAGACTCGCATGTACATATTGAGAGTTCTATGCTTGTTCCATCACGGTTTGCAGAAATCGTGGTGAGGCATGGTACAATCGCGACTGTTTCTGATCCTCATGAAATTGCAAATGTAATGGGAATTGATGGCATAGATTTCATGATAGGGGATATCCGCAACTGCTATTTTAAAATGTACTTTGGTGCTCCCTCCTGTGTGCCGGCAACTGGTTTTGAAACTTCCGGCGCAGTTATTTCAGTGGAAGACATAAAACATTTATTGGCCAGGGATGATATTTATTATCTTTCTGAAATGATGAATTATCCCGGAGTAATTTTTAACGATCCGGAGGTTTTGGCAAAGATAGACCTCAGTAAAAAGGCAGGAAAACCTGTCGATGGCCATGCCCCCGGGCTTACAGGTGATGACCTTGTGAAATATGTTTCTGCCGGTATTGAAACAGATCATGAATGTTTTACTCTACATGAGGCAATTGAAAAAATTAATCTTGGGATGAAAATACTGATACGGGAAGGCAGCTCTGCCCGTAACTTCGGTTCTTTATACAGATTAATTGATGATTATCCCGATATGGTAATGCTATGTACTGATGATGCTCATCCTGATGATCTGGTAAAGGGACATATCAATAAATTGATAAAAGCAGGAATAGAAAAGAATAATGAATTTTTTAATTTAATCAGAGCAGTTACCTGCAACCCGGTAAAACATTATGGTTTACCTGTCGGCCTTCTGCAAATTGGTGATCCGGCCGATTTCATCCTGGTTGACGACCTGACTAATTTTAATATTCTGAAAACATATATTAACGGACATGAAGTATTTGATGGGGAATTTGTAAACATAGGCATCGGAAGTCAGATTTGCCCGAATAAATTTTTCAGCAACCGGGTTGCTATGTCGGACCTGAAGGTAAAAGGAGAGAAAGGAAATTTAATAAAAGTTATTGTGGCAATTGATGGTGAACTCATTACAAAGACATTAGTAACAGAAGCAAAAATTGAAAATGAATGCATTATTCAAGATATTGAAGACGATATTTTAAAAATTGCAGTGTTGAACAGGTACGAGCCAGCCAACCCTGTAAAAGGATTTATTAAAAACTTCGGGCTGAAAAATGGAGCCATAGCAGGCAGTATTGCACATGACAGTCATAATGTTATTGCTGTTGGGACAAATGATGAAGATATTATGAATGCTATGAATATGATCATTGAAGCAAATGGAGGTATTTGTTTTTGTGCAGGAAATGACAGGGAAATATTACCATTAGAAGTTGCCGGACTTATGACAAATCAAAATGCCAATATTGTAGCCGAAAAGTACAAACACCTTGAAAATAAAGCCAGGCAGAATGGAGCATCTTTAAAATCACCTTTTATGACACTTTCGTTTATGGCTTTACTGGTCATTCCCGAATTGAAAATTGGTGATAAAGGTTTATTTGACGGAATTAAATTTTCACTGACAAATTTGCTGGCAGAATAATACTCTCAGATCATTGAAGAAGAATAAAAAGAATATTGATTTTAATGTTATAATTTCTGGCTTACCTGATAGCCCGGGTGTTTATCAGTTTCTTGATATAAATGGGAAAATCATTTATGTAGGAAAAGCGAAGAATCTCAAAAAAAGAGTAAGTTCTTATTTCCAGAAAACACATGACAATGCCAAGACTGACATTCTTGTTAATAGAATAGCTGAAATCAATCATATCGTTGTCGGTTCCGAGCAAGATGCCCTGCTTCTTGAGAATAACCTGATAAAAAAGCTTCAGCCAAGGTACAATGTGTTGTTGAAAGATGATAAAACATTTCCATGGATTTGTATTAAAAACGAAAAATTCCCCCGTGTTTTTCTAACCAGAAATATCATCAAAGATGGTTCCCAATATTTCGGACCTTATACATCTGCAAGAATGGTAAGGGTAATTCTGGAAATGATCAGGCACTTGTACAATCTCAGAACATGCAGTCATCTGCTTTCATCTCAAAATATTGAGAACCGGAAATTCAAAGTATGTCTCGAATATCATATCGGTAACTGTAAAGCTCCTTGTATCGGAAATCAAAGTCTTGAAGAATATGACCAATCTATTGATCAGATAAGAAATCTATTGAAAGGAAACATCAACTCGGTCAGCCAGTTTCTTAAGGAAAGGATGAAAGGATTATCGGAAGAGTACAGGTTTGAAGAAGCCGAACAAATCAAAGAGAAAATCCTGTTACTTGAAAAGTTTCAGAGTAAATCAACCATTGTAAATCCTTCTATCAATAATGTTGATGTATTTTCAATTGTCGATGATGACAAAAGAGCCTTTGTAAATTTTATGAAAGTAATGAATGGAGCTATTATTCAGGCACATACAATAGAGATGGTAAAACGTCTGAATGAATCAAAAGAAGAACTTCTTCCCATTGCTATAATTGAAATATGGCAAATGATTCAAAGCAGGGCAAATGAAATAATATTACCATTTGAGATTGAGTTTCTGCCGGGTGAGATAACAATTACAGTACCTAAAATCGGAGATAAGAAAAAACTTCTTGATCTGTCACAAAGAAATGCAAAACACTATCAGGCAGAGGTAAACAGGATGCTTGAGGAGCAGAAAAAACCGGACCGCACATTACAATTAATGGAAATTATAAGGAACGATCTTCGACTCACAGAGTTACCTTCTCATATTGAATGTTTTGACAATTCTAACTTTCAGGGAAAAGAGCCTGTTGCAGCCTGTGTGGTTTTTAAAAATTTAAAACCCAGCAAAAATGATTACCGTCATTTCAACATAAAAACAGTCAGGGGGATTAATGATTTTGAATCAATGGAAGAAGTCGTGTATCGCAGGTATCTGAGATTGACAGAAGAAAAGACTTCTTTACCACAACTGATTATTATAGACGGAGGGAAAGGACAGCTGAGCTCTGCTCTAAAGGCACTTGAAAAGCTGAATCTAAGGGGAAAAATTTCAATCATTGGTATTGCAAAGAGACTTGAAGAGATTTATTATGCAGATGATCCAATCCCCTTATATCTGGATAAGAAATCTGAAACACTGAAACTTATTCAAAGAATCAGGGATGAAGCCCACAGATTTGGTATTGGTTTTCATCGTGATAAGAGATCAAAAAGTTTCATCAATTCGGAACTTGAAAATATTAAAGGGATAGGTGAAAATACTATACAACTATTATTTTCTGAGTTTAAAACAATTGAAACGATCCTTAGTAAATCTACAGACGAACTTTCCGGAATTATTGGTAAATCAAGAGCATTATTGATCAAAGACTATTTTAATAAAAAATTAATGTAATCCCTGTTTTTTTAACACAAAATTAAAATATACAATAATCCATTGTATACCAAATTATTTTGTTCTTTTTCACAAATATGTGAAGCTTTGAGAACTGTATAGTTTATCAGCTGTGAGCAATATTTTTTGTAAAATTTATAAAATCCACCATTCTCTATTTGAATATTAAATTAGTTACTATATTTACTGATTAATTTTGGCAAAGAAATAACATGTAAATTAGTTGGTAAAGCATTAAATTTTATCATTTTATAAAATGAAATATATTTTCCGGAAAGTGACAATGAGTTTCATTGCTGCTTTGTTGTTTTCTTTTTGTTCGTTTTCTCAGGTTTCCGTGACTGTGCAGGTATATTATGGAGGATACGGTGAGGAATGTTCATGGAATATTACCCGCAACTCCGATAGTTTTATTGTTCTGAGCGGTAATGCCGGTACAAGCAATTCATTTTCGTATAATGGAAATATTAACCTTCTTCCGGGCTATTATACTTTTAATGCATTCGATTCTTATGGTGACGGCTGGACTGATCCTAACGGCTGGTACCAGATAACACCTGCTTACGGTATTTCCACAGGGCAGGTATATTTTTCAAACGGCAGTACACAATCCACCCCATTTGCAGTTTACTATTATTCAGCCATTGATCTGGGTGTCAGCTCATGGATTTCTCCTTTATCAGGACCATCACTTTCCAATTCTCAGCAGATAACCATTGCCGTTAAAAATTATGGAACGAATTCGGTCAGTAGCTATTCAATTTCATATTCAATCAATAATGGTTCCAGTTTTATTACACAGTCAATCAGCTCATCATTATCACCGGGTAGTACGGTAAATCAAACTTTTACACAAACAGCTAATTTTTCCAATCCCGGTGTTTACCATTGTAAAGCTGTAGTTCATGTCAGCGGAGACTCTGATTACATCAATGATACCTTGTCAGTAGATGTCAATTCTATCCAGACTGTAAGTACATTTCCCTGGAACGTGACTTTTAATTCATGGCCATTGTCAGGTTGGTCACAGCAAGGAGGAAGCCATAACTGGGCATTATATACCAGCGGTTCACTATCCTGTGTCTTCTGTAATTTTTATGTATGGCCAAGTGGAAATGCAGTAATGATAACACCTCCTATAAATCTTTCCACCCCGTCAAATTTAAAGTTTAACTGGTCAAAAGGGTTCGACCAGAATTATCTGAATGATGAACTGAACGTCTCTGCTTCTATTGATGGAGGACTGTCATGGACAACAATCTGGGATAAAGCAGGGGCTGACCTGAATTCAAATGATGGTGCAACAAGTACTGCTCCCGGAACTTTTACACAGATGGAGGTTATTGACCTTTCACAGTTTTCTAATCACATTGTATATATTAAGTTTAATGGCATTTCGGGTTATGGTTATAATCTTTTTCTTGACAATGTAAGTATTTCCACATATCCGCCAGGCGATATGGCAGCTGTTCAATGGATTTCTCCTCAAAGTACAAGTTGCGGACTAAGTTCCTCTGAACCGGTTGTTGTCAAAATACAGAACCTCGGATCACAGACAGTCAATAATTTTGTGATGGGATATTCAATTAACGGAGGATTGACTTATACAACTCAACCGGTTTCTGTTTCAGTAACGCCCGGAGCCTATTACACTCATACATTCACCCAGCATGCTGATTTTTCTGCACTTGGTATTTACAATTGTAAGTTTTTCGTACATGTGGCGAATGATAGTAATTCAGCCAACGATACTCTTTCAGGCGTTATAGTGAAGAACCTTAGTTTGATCAGTACATTTCCTTTTACAGAAAATTTTGAATCCGGAACATCTAACTACTTTAATATCCAGGCCAATGAATATGCATTAGCAAGCATTGTGCAGGATGGGTCAACCAAAGCACTTAAGCTTGAAGGAAATTCTGAAACAGCCGGTTGGATTGGCGGCTATTCCGGTTCAGGTATCACTACACATGATAACGCATGGATTAATAATATCAGTCATCAGTCATGGGGAATAACCTGTAATGTTGACGCAAGCTCATTATCTACATGTGAATTATTAATTAATCTGAAACAATACTATAAATACGGTCCTAAATACAGTTGGTTCCGGGTACTTGTCAATAATGTCCAGATTGCGGATATGAACGGTACAGAAGATTTTAATCCTGTAACGTCATACAGTGATCCATATACGACGAGGTATTTTAACCTGAATGCATATGCAGGAACGCAGTTTACACTTACTGTCCAGGGATCTAATAAGCTCAGTTCGGCTTCTTATCCTCCGGGAAATGTTGCCCTGATTGATAACATAACTATTCAACAGGCGCCGGGAAATGATCTTGCTGTAACCGGGCTTGTTTCTCCACTTTCAGGGTGTTCATTATCTTCAAACGAGCATTTTACAATTGCCATACATAACAATAGTTCAGTATCAATGTCCAATTTCCCGGTATCATTCAGTACCAACGGAGGAAGTTCATATACTAACGAAACAGTTACCACTTCAGTCAACAGTGGAGCAACTCTTAATTATACCTTTATTCAGGCAGTAAATTTATCTGCCACAGGAACTACTAATGTAATTTTTTCAGTGAATTTACCCGGAGATGTTAATACAGTGAATGATACACTGGTCACCTCAGTTACTCATTATCCTTCCACTTCAGTTAATTTTACAGGATTGGCCGCATCTTATTGCATCAACAGTAATCCGGTTATCCTGACCGGTAGTCCATCCGGGGGCACATTTACCGGACCCGGTGTGGCCGGAGGCTCTTTTTATCCGTCAAATCTTGTGGCAGGCAATTATTCGATTGTTTATTCTTATACCAATTCTTTCGGATGTACCAGCCAGGCAGTACAATCTGTCACTGTAAACGGAGTAGCGTCTTCGTTTTCCGGATTAGCCAGTCAGTACTGTATTAATTATGCAAGCGTTACCCTTAGCGGAACCCCTGTTGGCGGGTCCTTTAACGGTACTGGCATCAGCGGTCAGACATTTACTCCATCTGTTGCCGGCACAGGAAATTTTACAATCTCATATTCTTATACCACAGCAGGATGTACCACAACTTCTAATCATCAGGTTACTGTCAATTCCCTTCCTGTTCCAACCATCAGTCAAAACCAGAATGCATGTATCGGGAACGCAGTAACATTATCTACAAGTCAGACATATAGTTTATATTACTGGAGTAATGGGGCAAGTAATTCATCTATTAACGTTACTCAATCAGGGACATATTCGGTTATTGTTACTGACTCAAACGGATGTACGGGATATGCCCAGCTTAATGTTGCTTTTTCTCCTTTACCGGTAATTGATTTAGGGCCGGATATTACTGCGTGTAATGGCAATCCGGTATCAATTTCTGCCGGCTTTGCTAATTCTTATCTCTGGTCAGACGGATCAACAAGTCAGGGTATTACAGTAACCACTGCCGGTAATTATTCGGTTACAATAACAAACAATGGTTGTTCAAATAATGATAATATCAATATTTATTTTCATACGGTCACTGTAAATCTTGGAAATGATGCTTCAAAATGTCAGGGTAGCACAATTACAATCAGCCCCGGGGTTTACAATTCTTATCTCTGGTCAAATGGTTCATCTGGTCAGAGCCTGGTTGTTTCTCAACCTGGCCTTTATTCCATCACTGTGACGGATGCTTCAGGATGTTTTGCATCTGATAATATTATAATTTCAGATTTTCCTGTTCCTGCTGTAAACGCAGGACAGGATATCAGCATATATGATAATCAACCGGCCACACTGAGTGCGACTCCTGGTTTTGTCTCTTATCACTGGTCTAACGGAGCAACAACTCAGTCGTTGAATATTACCGGAAGTCAACTGGGGGTTGGTGCTCATTCTTTTTGGGTAAGTATTACCGATTCCAACGGTTGTTCAAATTCTGACACAGTAGTAGTTACAGTACTTTCATCATTGATTACCCAAACTCTGACATTAAATTCAGGATGGAGTATGTTCTCATTTTATCTGTCTCCTGTAAATCCCTCAATGGCTAGTTTATTTGCTCCGGTCGTTAGCAATGTAAGTATAATAAAGGATGGAATCGGAAGAGTTTACTGGCCGGTTTATGGAATTAACCAAATAGGAAATGATACAACCGGAGCAGGCTACCAGTTGAGAATGACAGCGGATCTGCAATTGCAGGTGACCGGAAACATCATCATTCCGGAATTGACTCCTCTTACTATTTTGCAGGGGTGGAGCATTATGGGTTATCTGAGAACCACACCAGCTTTAATTACCAGTTTACTTAGCAGTATTGTGAATCATGTTAATATTGTGAAGGATGAATCAGGGCAGGTTTACTGGCCATTTTACGGGTTCAATAACATTGGGAATATGCTGCCAGGGAAAGCCTACCAGTTTAATATGATAAGCACACAAACCTTGATTTATCCTCCAGATGGATCTTCGGTTCCGGCCCTGAAAGATATTTATAAGAAAGTGCCTGTTCATTACGCTGTGCATGCTTCAACCGGAAACAGTATGACATTAGGAATTCTGTTTTATGATAATATGCCAATTAATAAAGAGTACGAAGTGGCCTTATTTGATGAAGACGGGATTTGCATTGGTTCTGCAGTATCTGATGAAAGGTTTATTGCAGTAACTGCCTGGGGTAAGGATGAAATGACCAGGTCTAAAGATGGCCTGTTGTCTAATGAACAAATAACAGCCCGTTTATGGGATGGAAATAAGGAATGGACATTGTTTTTATTACCGGAGAATCGTGGGGATGATCGCTATACACCGGATAAGATATCAGTAATAAGATGTGATAATCTCACCACATCTTTGAGCTCACTATCCCTGACAATAATCAGCTGTACTCCTGACCCATTCATCCTATCAACCAGTCTTCGGGTATTCTTACCGGTACGGAATGATTTAACTATTGAAATTTACAATATGCTGGGTGATTTGCAGTCAAAAAGAACATACGGTGAATTGCCTGCAGGCATAAACCAGATAACAATATCCAGAGGGAATATGGATAGTGGAAACTATCTCTTCAGGGTAGTTTCAGGGGGAAAGTATGTATCAAAAGTTTTAACCGTTGAAGATTAACAAAGAAAGAATTATTAAGATATTTTGTTTGAGATATTTGTGAAAATTTGATAATAATTTAATGCAATATATTAACTAAAACACTTGGTTATGAAGCAAAATTTACTTTTAAAAAGGTTAGTGATGCTGGTATTCTCAGTATCTTTTAGTACGATGGTTTTTGCAACAGGTCTTCCCTGGACCTTTAATAGCACAAGCCTGATAAGTTTTATAACAATTAATCCTGGTACTGTAACCATCAATGGATCTGCAATTTCAACTAATGATTACATTGGTGCTTTCTACAACCTGACAGGTGGAGGTCTTGCATGTGGAGGTTATGCGCAATGGACCAGCAGCGGCATATCTACATTCCTTGCGTATGGATCAACTGGTACAAACAATGGGTTTGCAGCAGGAGAGGCATTTAAATGGAAGATATGGCGTGCATCAGATGGACTTGAAATCACTGCAACCGCCACATACAGCGCTGGTGGAACATTCGTAAATTATAATTTTCCCCCCAACCAAACTATTATAGCCACTCTTTCCGGTACTGTACAGACAGGATTATCGGCTACTGCAACCGGTACTAATATTAATTGTTATGGTAATTGTAGCGGTTCAATTCTGTTGGCTGCAACCGGAGGTACTACACCCTATACATATGCCTGGTCAAATGGAGCGACTACCCAGAATCTGTCGGGTCTCTGTGCAGGTACTTATACTGTTACTGTCAGTGACGCTGCAGGTGGTGGTGCTGGCAGTCCATTTAACTGGACCTATATAAATTCAGGTAACAATGAAAGTGTTCTGGTACAAACCGGAGTGGTAACCATTAACAGTAACCCTATATCCATTGGTGATTATATTGGTGTTTTTTATACAGCTACCGGTGGAGGTATAGCTTGTTGCGGTTACGCAATGTGGACTAATGCAAATACTAATATCGTAGTCTGGGGTGATGATTCTATGACCCCTGATAAAGAAGGTTATTCTCCGGGAGATACTATTAAATATAAAGTTTGGAGAACATCAAACCATCATACTATATCTATGACCGCTACCAATTTCTCAGGACCAATTACCTATGGCGCTAATAATATGGTCGTTCTTGCCACACTTACGGGCACAGATGCTTCCGGTTCTCCAAATACTGCCACAGCTTCTGCCACCATTACCCAGCCGGCTGCACCTTTAGCATTGACACCAACTGTTTCTACTTATGGGTCTTATAATGTAAGTATTAACGGTGCAACTGACGGATACATCAACCTGGCAGTCGCCGGAGGTACTACACCATATTCCTTTTTATGGACGGGAGGTGTAACAACTCAGAACAGAACCAACCTGGGAGCAGGAACTTATTCAGTCACAGTTACTGATAATAAACAGTGCATTGTTACTGCATCGATCATCCTTACCCAGCCACCTAGTCTTTCAGCAAATATAAACGGTACAAACGAAAGTTGTTTTGATCAATGTAATGGTGCAGCCAACCTGACCGTTACCGGAGGTACTACACCATATCATTATATGTGGTCAAACGGAACAACTACCCAGAATCTTTTAAATCTGTGTCCTGGCAATTATAGTGTTACTGTAACTGACTCATACGGGGCTGGTAGTAGTTCTTTACCATTTACATATATTATTACCAGCAGTAATGCAACAGTTCTCATACAGCCAGGTGTTGTCACCGTAAGTGGGAATCCGATCTCAACAGGAGATTATGTTGGAGTCTTTTACGTAGTGAATTCAGTACTTACCTGTGGTGGGTATGCGAGTTGGCCGGGTATTCAAACGGCAATCGCTGCCTGGGGTGATGATTCCCAGACTACTGTTAAAGATGGATTTAGCGAAGGAGATCCATTTAATTGGAAATTATGGCGCGCATCCGACGGCCAGGTTATTACGATGACCGCTACTTACCAGACAGGTTTTCCTAACGCTGGAACATTTACTAACAATGGTATGAGCGCTCTGGCAACACTGACCGGAACTGCTATTACACCAAATCATACAACAGCCAGTGTTACCATTACACAACCCACTGTACTTGCTTTATCAGCCAGCGTGGTTGATGCAAGCTGTGGTGTTTCAGGTTCAATAGATCTGACTGTTACCGGAGGTACCACTTCGTATTCATATTATTGGTCAACCGGGGCAACTGTTCAGGATCTGTTTAATATTCCTGCCGGAACATATTCTGTTACTGTGACTGATGCAAATCAGTGTACTGCAACAGGAAGTTATACCGTTGGACAGGGTGGAGGTTCACAGGCCAGTCTTACAGCAAATGTTCTGAACGTGAATTGTCCGGGTTCCATGACAGGAGCTATTGACCTGACGGTTATCGGAGGAACTACTCCGTTTATCTATATTTGGAGCAATGCAGCTACCACACAGGATTTATTCAATATTGGTGCCGGAACATATACAGTAACAGTGACTTATTCAGGAGGATGTACTGTGACCGGAAGTTATACGGTTACACAACCATCGGCTTTTACAGCCAATGCTTCCTATTCATCAATATTGTGCCATGGAGGTTCATCTACAGTAACAGTGACAGCTTCCGGAGGTACATCACCTTATAACGGAACAGGCAACTTCAGCAGGACAGCCGGTACATACAGCATGACGGTGACTGATGCCAATAGTTGCGTTGCTACAACCAGCGTCACAATTACCGAACCATCTGTACTTTCAGCTTCTGCAAGTTCAACATCTATCCTGTGCCATGGAGGTTCATCCACTGTTACAGTGACAGCTGCCGGAGGTACAACACCTTATAATGGAACAGGTAACTTCAGCAAGACCGCCGGTACATACAGTCTGACAGTAACTGATGCCAATGGATGCATGGCAACAACCAGCATCACAATAACCGAGCCATCTGTACTTTCAGCTTCTGCAAGTTCAACATCTATCCTGTGCCATGGAGGTACATCTACAGTTACTGTGACCGCTGCCGGAGGTACAACACCTTATAATGGAACAGGCAACATTAGCAAGACAGCCGGTACATTCAGTCTGACAGTGACTGATGCCAATGGATGCATCGCAACAACCAACATCACGATTACCGAACCATCTGTACTTGCTTTATCAGCCAATGTGGTTAATGCAAGTTGTAGTGTTTCAGGTTCAATAGACCTTACCGTGACTGGAGGTACCACTCCTTATTCATATTATTGGTCAAATGGGGCAACTGTTCAGGATCTTTTTAATCTTGATTCCGGAACATATTCCGTTACTGTGACTGATGCACATCAGTGTACCGTAACAGGAAGTTATACCGTTGGACAGGGTGGAGGCCCACAGGCCGATCTTTCCGCAAGTGTTTATAACGTGACTTGTTTCGGTTCGATGAACGGAGCTATTTATCTTACGGTTTCCGGAGGAACTACTCCGTATTTTTATATCTGGAGCAATTCAGCTACTTCAGAAGATTTAATCAACATTGGTGCCGGAACATATTCAGTAACGGTGACTTATTCAGGCGGATGTACTGTAACCGGAAGTTATACAGTTACACAACCACCAGCTTTTTCAGCCAATGCTACCTATTCAACAATACTATGCCATGGAGGTACATCTACAGTTACAGTGTCAGCTACCGGTGGTACCACACCTTATAACGGGACAGGCAACTTCAGCAAGACAGCCGGTACTTATAGCTTTACTGTGACTGATGCCAATGGATGCATGGCAACAACCAGCATCACGATTACCGAACCATCTGTACTTTCAGCTTCTGCAGGTTCAACATCTATTCTGTGCAATGGAGGTTCATCCACTATTTCAGTGACAGCTGCCGGAGGTACAACACCTTATAATGGAACAGGCAACTTCAGCAAGACAGCCGGTACTTATAGCTTTACTGTGACCGATGCCAATGGATGCATGGCAACAACCAGCATCACGATTACCGAACCATCTGTACTTTCAGCTTCTGCAAGTTCAACATCTATTCTGTGCAATGGACAACCAGCATCACGATTACCGAACCATCTGTACTTTCAGCTTCTGCAAGTTCAACATCTATCCTGTGCCATGGAGGTACATCTACAGTTACTGTGACAGCTGCCGGTGGTACAACACCTTATCAGGGAACAGGTAACTTCAACAGAACAGCCGGCACATATAGTTTTACTGTGACCGATGCCAATGGATGCATGGCAACAAAAAGTATTACAATCACTGAACCATCTGTACTTTCAGCTTCTGCAACTTCAACAACCATTCTGTGCAATGGAGGAACATCCACAGTTTCAGTAACAGCTACCGGCGGTACATCACCTTATCAGGGAACAGGTAACTTCAACAGGACAGCCGGCACATATAGTTTTACTGTGACCGATGCCAATGGATGCATGGCAACTAAGAGCATTACCATTACCGAACCTTTATTATTTGATGTGTTTGCTGATGCTTCGCCGATCCTGTGCAATGGAGGCATGTCAACCGTTACCCTCACCGGACAGGGCGGTACTTCTCCCTACCATTATGCAAATTCATTCTTTGATATTTTCACAGAAATTTCCTTACCGGCCGGACCTTACAGCTTTACAGTGACCGATGCCCATAATTGTATTGCTTCCACACAGATTACCGTCACTCAACCTTCATTCTTTGATGTGTTTGCTGATGCTTCACCGATCCTGTGCAATGGAGGCTTG